>NZ_NYWI01000079.1:0-51295 GCF_002684955.1 Tistrella sp.
CGCGGCGGCCCGACGATCTGGTCGATCACGACTGCCTGGGCTTCAATTTCCGCCGCGCCGCCGCGGTCTGGCCGATGACGGTGGATGGCCGCAGGGTCGCGCGCGAGGTGGAAGGCCGGATCCAGGTCAGCGACGGCGAGACCATGCGCTATATGGCCCGGGCCGGGCTGGGGCTGGCCCGGCTTGCCGAATACCATGTCCGCGACGACATCGCCGCCGGCCGGCTGGTCACCGTGCTCGACGACTGCCTGGCCGACAGCGAGGTGGTGCATGCGGTCTATCTTGGACGGGAGCGTGCACCACGACGGATCGAGGCCTTCCTGGATCATGCCGCGCCGCGCCTGCGCGAGCGGCTGCGGCAGGGGTGATGGCCCGCGGCTTTTCATGGTAGGTTCGACTTCTTGCACTCGTTTTCGGCCGAGGTTCCGACAGCCCATGATCCGCCGCATCCTGCTCATCACCGCCGACAGCGCGCCCGGCACGCTCCAAAGCAGCAGCTGGGGCACGCATCCGATGGGGCTGCTCTATCTGGCGGCGGCGGCCCGCGAGGCGTTTCCGGGGGTGGAGATCCGCATCTTCCAGACCCTGACCGATCCGGATTACGAAACCACGCTGCCGCAGCTTCTGGAGTCCTTCGACCCGGACCTGATCGGGCTTCGGGCGTTTTCGCTGTTTCGCGACGGGTTCTCGGCGCTCTCGGCGATCGTGCGGCGGGTTCTGCCGGGGCGGCCGATCATCGGCGGCGGCCCCCATGTCTCGGCGGATTTCGAGTTGCTGCTCAAGACCGGCGAGATCGATCTGGCGGTGCTGGGCGAGGGCGAGGAGACCTTCGTCGCCCTGCTGGAGGCGCTGAACGGCGATACCGGCCGGAACGGGGGCCTGCCCGTGGACCTGGCCGGCACGGCGGTCCTGACCGGCGGCCGGGTGCAGCGCAACGAGAAGCGGGTGCGGATCCGCGATCTGGATGCCCTGCCGATGCCGGCCTATGATCTGATCGACCTGACTAAATTCGCCGACATCAACAATGCCGCCCATGTCTGGCCGCGGCATTGCGCCTATATCGAGGCCTCGCGCGGCTGCCCCTATCGCTGCTTCTATTGCCATATCGCGCCCGAGACCGCGACGCATCAGCGCTCCCCCGCATCGGTGGTGGCCGAGATGCGCAGGCGCCGCGACGAACTGGGGGTGGAGGCCTTCCACTTCATCGACGACATCTTCAATTTCCCGCGCCCCCATGCCAAGGCGGTGCTGCGCGAGATTGCGAAGGAACTGCCCGGCGTCCGGCTGCATTTCCCGATCGGCCTGCGCGCCGACCTGCTCGACGACGAGATCCTGGATCTGTTCGAGGCCGCCGGCACGGTGATGATGGCGCTGGCGGTGGAGACGGTGACCCCGCGCCTGCAGCGCTTCATCGGCAAATATCTGAAGATCGAGCGGGCGCATGCGATGATCGACGCCGCCTCGCGCCGTTTCGTCGCCACCACCTTTTTCATGGCCGGCTTCCCGACCGAGACCCGCGAAGAGGCCCAGGCGACCATCGATTACGCCGCCTCGCTGGAACATCTTTGTGATCCCACGCTCAACATCGTGCGGATCTATCGCGGCACGCTGCTCTGGGATCATCTGGCGCCGACGCCCGACCAGGCGGAGCGGCTGACCGCCCAGACCCGCCATGCGACCACGCCGCGCATGTTCTCGCGCCAGCCCTTCCTGTTCTACGGCGACATCTTCGACCGCGAGAAAGTGCCGCTGACCAGCGAGGATGTGGCGGAACTCCGGGTCGACTGGCTGCGCAAGGTGCAGTTCAACCCGCGCCGGATTTTGAACGCCCATGCCCGCATGCGGCATTTCTTCCCCGAGGCGGAGGTGGTGCGGACCTTCCGCTCGTGGCTGAACGACGACCGCTTCGATGCCACCAAGCTGCAGCGCATGATCGATTTTGCCCGCACCACCCCGCCGACCGAAGTGGTGCCACCGCCCTTCGCCCGGCAGGCCGCCCCGGTGAAGCTCAGCGCCTGAAAGGGGGATGTCTGGCCGGATGCGTCAGGCCGTCTCGTCGATCCGGATCGGCAACAACGGCGGGGTATAGTCGGCAAGGGCGAGGCTCCAGACCGTCGCCTCCTCGGGAAGTGCCGGGATACCGGAACCGTCGGAAGGGGAGGGGGCGGCGTGGGGCCAGGCCTCGGCCGGGCAGGGCGTGAAGCCCAGCCGGGCATAATGGCCGGCGACCAGGGCATTGCGGCCCGAGGGCAGATAGAGGCCGACCAGCCGGTCGATGCCCCGCGCCCGGGCCCGCCCGGCCAGGGCCTTGAGCACGGCCTGCTCCACCCGCCGGTTCAGCACCCGGCAGCTCATCAGCCAGAGATCGATCGCCCAGATACGTTCCGTCGCGCCGGCCCGTCCCGTCGCCCTGGCCGGGCTGCCGTCGGGTCCGGCCACCTCGCGGGTGATCACCACCGAGATGATGCCGGCATCGCCGAAGACATCGGCCAGGCGGATGGCGAAACAGTGCCGGGCCGGGTCGGCCTCGATTGCGGCGAGGCCGGCGGCATCGATCCGGCGGGTGGTAAGGTTGAACTGGTTCGACCGCCCGATCAGCTGTGCGGCACGGGGCCTGGACCGTGCATCGATCGGCGCCAGGGTGAGGCGCATCTCCAGCCCGCGCAGATAGGCTTCGAAATCCTCGCGGCGGGCCGGCGCAGGTGGCGTATCCGGGTTGTCGGCGGCGGCGCGCGCCTGCCGGGTATAATGATCGGCCCGCAACCGGTCTTCGGCCGAGACGGTCACGGTTTCGAACCAGCCGCCGGCCATCAGCGCCAGCGGCATGCCGGCCGGATCGGCCGGCAGTTCGGGCACCGCCACCTGGGGCAGGGCGTCCCGCACCTGGCGGCGCTCGGCCGGGTTGTCGTCCAGCAGAACCAGGGCGTCCAGGCCCCAGCCCAGCCGCCGGGCGATCTCTTCAAGCTGGCTGGCCTTGTCGCGCCAGTCGGCGATGAAGACCGCGATGTCGTCGTCACCCAGCAGCATGTCGGGATGGTCGCGGAAGGGCAGGCGGGCGGTCGCCGCGTCGTTCTTGCTCGCCACCGCCAGCACGATGCCGCGGCGGCGGAGATCCAGCGCCAGGCGCTGAACCGCCAGAAAGGCCTCCCCCTCGGCATCGCCCTGGCCGAGGATGATGCCGTCCGGCCCGTCATCGCCGATCACCCCGCCCCAGAGCGTGTTGTCCAGATCCAGCACCAGGCAGCGGCGGGCCAGCCCGGCCCAGGCCGCGATCAGCCGGGCCAGATGGTCGGCATAAAGCGGCAGCATGGCCGGGGCGATGGCCGATTTCGACCAGTGCCAGTGGCGCGGATCGTGCCAGCGGGCGGTGCCGACCTGGCCGGCCAGGGCATCGACATCCAGCAGCAGCGCGTCCAGCGCCGCGGCCTGGTCCTGGATCAGATGATTGACCCGGTCGATCTGCCGGCGCAGCGAGGCCGCCATCCGCCGCTCCAGATGGCCGAACAGGGCGATCGGTTCCTGCGGCAGGGTCTGGAAGATCAGCGTGGCGCCGGTGGTGGCCGATATTCGCCGGGCGATCTGCGCGATGTGGTCGCCGACCGCCGCCATGGCCGCGTCGTCATCGCCGCTGCCCGCGGCCGGCCAGTGGGGCAGGCGCCGGCGGTCCAGCGCCAGCAGCACCAGATCGACGGGCTGCGCCGTCAGGGGGCCCGCCGGATCGTCCAGCACGCTCATGATCTGGTCGTCGGGGGTGGTGGTGATCTGAAGATCCAGCCCGTGGCGCAGCCCCGCCACCCGCAGAACCGGCGGCAGCAGCGCCGTGGTCGTGTCCGAGAGGATGCAGAGCCGCACCGTCCGGAACAGCGGCGCGCCCCCGGCTTCCCCGATCACCCGATCGGCGAGCTTCGCCACCGGCCCGGCCTGGGCAAGATCCAGCCGGTGCCCGGCCAGATGCCTGAGCCCCTGCAGCCCGGCCATGCGGTCGTCTGCCGCCAGATCCGCCACCGCCCGGGCCCGGTCGCGGAGCCTGTCGGTCAGCACCGGCAGCCAGGGCAGCTGGTCGATCGGGATATCGGTCATGCGGCTGCCGCCTTTCGTTCAGGCCGGGGCCCGATTAAGATCCGTGCCTGCTGTACCATCCGTCGGAAGCTGCCGCCATGATCCTGCCAGACCTGCCTGCCGCCGCCCCCGTGCTTGCCCGCATCGTGGCCGCGGTGCTGGACCGCTGGCCGGAGCACCGCGGCTATCTGGACCGGCGCTTCCGCGACGAAACCCCCGAGGGCCTGGCATCGGCCGAGACCCTGGCCGGGCTGGTCGCGGCCATCGCGGGCGACGACCTCGGCCGGGTGATCGACGGCTATCGCCATATGTGCGGCATGATCAATGACGAAGAGATCCATTTCCGCCGCACCGGCCGCTATCGGTTGTCGAGCTTCGCCGAGGTCGAGGCGGCGATCTATGCCGATCCGGCCTGCATGGCGCCCTATCTGGACGGCATCCTGCTGTCGCAGCTGCTGTGGCGCAACCATGCCGACGCGATCGGCCTGTATCGGCGGCGCTTTCTGGGCGGCAACCGGCCCGGCTATCGCCATCTGGAAATCGGCCCCGGCCACGGGCTGCTGCTGGCCCTGGCGCTGGCCGACCCGGCCTGTGCCGCGGCGGCGGGCTGGGATGTAAGCGCCACCAGCCTCGGCCGCACGGCCGATGCCCTGGCACGCCTCGGCATCGGCCGGGCCGCGGATCTGCGCGCGGTGGATGTGGCCGACGGGCATGCCCTTTCGGGCGCGCGCTTCGACAGCCTGGTGGCGAGCGAGGTGCTGGAACATCTGGAACGGCCCGATCTGGCGCTGGAAACCTTCCGCCGGCTGGCGGCACCGGGGGCGCGGCTGTTCCTGAACGTGCCGGTCAACAGCCCGGCCCCCGATCACATCTTCCTGTTCGAGACCCCGGAAGCCGTGGTGGATATGACCCGCGCCGCCGGCTTCGACATCGAACACACGGCCTTCCTGCCCTCGACCGGCCTGACGCTCGACCGGGCACGAAAGATCGCGGCCACCATCTCGGCGGTGATCATCGCCCGCGCACCCGGCTGATCGCCCACCCGGGCCGCAACCAGGTCGTCTGCTGTCCGTCGCGCGGAGACGAACCTGGATCCCGGCCTTCGCCGGGATGACGGTATAGAGGGCGTGCAGAAGGTCGGCCACGGGAGGAACCGGACAGAGCGGCCGTATGACGTCGTCGGTTCATGTCGGGCGGCGGCCCCGCCATGATCGCCCCGCCCTCACCACCGTCATCCCCGCGCAAGGCGGGGATCCAGGTTCGTTCCCCGACAAAGAACGCCGAACACCCGCGTCCGGCGGTGACGGCCGACATGGCGGCCCGCGAGACCCCTGCCGTCAACTGCCCGCCCGCGCGTCCAGAATGGCCAGCAGGTCGCCGATATGGCGCATGCCGGCGATCTCGCGGGTGGTGAACTTCACGCCGTATTCTGCCTCCACCGCCACGATGAAGCGTATGTGGTTCAGGCTGTCCCAGTCCTCGACATCGGCGGCCGACAGCTCCGGGGTCACCACCAGGTCGGGGAGGTCGAGGATCTCCTGCAGGATCTCCGCAATGCGGGCAAGGCGCGACATGGTGCTGGGCATCTCCCATATGGACCGGTCAGGGGTGGCATGATAGTGGTCACCCCATGACCCGGCAAGGATGCGCCCGTCGTCCGGCGACGACCGGCGCCATGCACGGGTAACCGCGGACAAGGCGATGGCATGATCTTTCTGGAACCGTCCTTCCTGGCGCTTGCCGTCGCCTTCATCGCGGTGACCGCATGGCCGATGCCCGAAGCCTGGTTCCGGCTGGTGCTGGGCGGCTTCAGCCTCGCCTTTCTGGCGCTCTGCCTCGGCCCGGCGCAGATCGCCCTGCTCGGTGGTTTCGTGGCCACGGGCTTCGTCGCCACATATCTGGCCCGCCGGCAGGGCTGGCGGGCGGCGGGGCCGGGGCTCGTCGTCATCCTGGCCGAATTCGCCCTGGTGAAGACCGCGGGCCTCTTGCCGCTGCCGGTGGATCTGGCCGGGGCGGCGGGCGTTCTGGGGCTTGCCTATGTGCTGGCGCGCATGGTGCATCTGCTGGTCGATACCGCCTCGGATCCCGGCGGCACGCCGCCGGTGACAGCGGGGCGCTATCTGCTCTTCACGCTGAATTTCCTCACCTTTCTGTCGGGACCGCTGCAGCGCTGGCCGGATCATCTGGCGGCCATGGCAGACCGGCAGCCGGCGGGGGAGGCGGCGCGGCTGGCGGCGCTGGGCCGGATCCTCCTGGGTTATGTGAAGATCCTGTTCGCCCTGCCGCTCTGCGACGCTCTGCACGACTGGCTGGTGCTGCAGGCGACGGCGCCGGTGATTGCGGGCATCGACCTGGGGGCCCTCGCGGCCCGGCTGCTCGGCCCCGAGGGGCCGGGCGTCGCGGCGGTGAGCTTCCACATCATGGCGGCGACGATCTTCCCGATCCGGCTTTATCTGAACTTCTCGGCCTATATGGATGTCGTGATCGGCATCGGCCGGCTGGCCGGTCTGCGGGTGCCAGAGAATTTCGACCACCCGTTCCGGGCCGATTGCCTGCTGGATTTCTGGACCCGCTGGCATATCACCATGTCGCGCTGGTACCAGGATTACGTGTTCACGCCGCTGGTCACCGCCCTGCACCGGCGCTGGCCCTCACCCCGGGCGATGGAGCTGCAGGCGATGGCCGGCACCTTCGTCACCTTCCTGGTGGTGGGGCTCTGGCACGACGTCAGCCTGCGCTTTCTGGCCATCGGCCTGCTTATCGGCCTGGGCATGATCTGGAACCGGGGCTGGCGTTGGGGCCTGCGGGCGGCGCTCGGTACCGGCGGCTGGCGCCGGCTGAAGGCGCGGGGCTGGTATCGTGCCGTGTCGGCGGTGTCGGCCTATCTGTTCCTGTCGGGCTTCGTCGCCGCCTTCACCTGGCTGTATGGCGGGGCGCCGATGCCGGATATCGCCCCCGGACCCCTGGCGGTGCTGGCGCTTCTGCCGGCGGCGCTCTGGGTGCTGGCGGGCGGGCTGGTCTGGCGGGCGGGCTCGGCCTGGATGGACGGCCGGTTCGTGCCGCGCCGGGTTTCGCCACGTGCCTGTTTCGGTTTTGCCGTCGCCATCTGCGCCCTAGTGATGGTGGCGGCGCTGAAGTCCGAGCCGATCCCGGAGTTCATCTATGCGGGCTTCTGACCGGATGACATGGCTGCGGCGCCATCCGCTGACGGCGGTCGCTGCACTTGTGGCGGCGATCTGGGCGCTGCTGATCGCCGCCTCGTTTCTGGTGCCGGTGCTGCCGGCCGACAGCGGGCAGTACCGTGCCCTGGACAACCGCGCCTACACGGCCCGTGCGCTCTACTGGATCTGTACCGACACCAGCCCCGGGGATCAGCTGATCGTGATCGGCCCGTCCAGCGCCCGGGCCTTTGCCCCTGCCGACCGGGCGGCGCTGGATCCGGGGTCCCGGCATCATCTGATGCACATGGCGGGGGCACCGGTCGACGAGCTGGCGACCCTTGCCGACACGCTGGTGAACTGCCTGCCGCCCGAGCGTGCGGCAAGAACCCGGCTGGTCATCGCCACGCATTATCTTTCATTTCTGCCGCCGATCCCGCTGCTTGCCAGCATTCCGACCCTTGGCCGCTATCTGGAAAACACCGGCGCCTTCGAGATCGGGCCCGACGGTCCGCATCTGGCGGCACGGCTGACGGCGCCGGTGACCGGGCCGGTGCTGCGGCTGATCGAACGGCCGGTTTTTGCCGCGGGCACGGTGGGCGTGGCCGCCTGGCGCCGGATCCATGCCCGGCACTATGCGACGGCGGACCCGCCGCCCGAGGTCAGGGAGACGGCGCAGCGTGGCATGATCGACAGTTTCGTCCGGAATATCGGCGATCGGTCGGTCGATGCCCCCGACAGTCTGGCCCGGCTGGACGCGCTGATCAGGGCCGTGCATCGCCTGCAGGCGGCCGGTATCCGGGTGACGGTGTATCAATCGGTCGAAAGCCGGGCGCTGCGCCAGGCGGTGCCGCAGCTGGCGGCCTTCCGGCGGCTGGAGGCGCGGGCGCTGGATAAGGCCGGGATCCCGCATATCGATTTCGGCGACGAGATTGCCGATGACGAATTCGTCGACGGCGTCCATGCCCTTCAGACCGCGCAGCCGCACTGGTCGCGGCTGCTGCTGCAAAGGCTGGGCGATCTCTGACGGCGGTGCGGTCCGATCCCGGCTTCCGGTCGTGGCCGGGCCGGGTTATGCTGGGGCAATTCATCAGCGACAAGGTGAGCTGACGACATGTGGATGATGTGTGGCACCCGTCGAATTAGCTGCCCGGCCTGACCTTTCAGGCCGGGACATTCGCGCGCGCCGCTCTGTCAGCCATCCGCCGTCGGTCTTCTCTGCGGGATCATGTCCCGCGAGGCCGGGGCCTTGTCCGGAAGTTTTCTGACCCATGTCCTCCACACCCGTCCTGCATCTGCTCTCGGGCAAGATCGCGGCCGGCAAGTCCACCCTTGCCGCCCGCCTTGCCGCCGCCCCCGCCACGGTGCTGATCGCCGAAGACAACTGGCTCGCCCGGCTCTATGGCCCTGACATGACCAGCGTCGCCGATTATGTGCGGTATTCAGCCCGGCTGCGCGCGGCGATGGGCCCGCATGTCACAGACCTGCTCCGCGCCGGCCTGTCGGTGGTGCTGGACTTCCCGGCCAATACCCGCGCCAACCGCACCTGGATGCGCGGGATCTTCGAGGCCGCCGGTGCCGACCATCGCCTGCATCTGATCGACCTGCCCGACGCGGTCTGCCGGGCCCGGCTGCGCCAGCGCAATGCCGCAGGCGGCCATGATTTCGCCGCCACCGATGCCCAGTTCGACCAGATCACCGCCCATTTCGAGCCGCCCCTGCCCGAAGAGGGCTTCCGGGTGGTGGTACATGACGGCGGCCCTGCTTGCGACTGATTGTCAGCCGCACTAGACTGCCCGGATGTGTGCAGCACTGCATCAGCCGGGGAGCAATGCCATGGCCGGCAGCGGTTTCGTCCCGCGGATGGACAGCCGGATCGAAGGGATCCGGGTGATCGGCGATCTGCGCTGTCGCAGCTGGTCGGGCATCGTGGCCGATGTCTGGGAGGTGGACTGCCAGCCCGATGCCTCCGGCACCTATGTGGGCGAACACCCCCGTCTGTTCGTGGCGCTGGAGCGGACCGGCCCGGGCGATTTCCTGGTCGGCCCGCGGCCGGGCCTGCCCGCCACCCGCCCGCGGCTGGCCGGGCGGCTGATGAACTACGTGCCGGCCGGCATGCGGCTTTGGGGCCGGGGTGTGGGCGCGCACCGCCTGCGCCATCTGGATCTGCATTTCGACGTGGCGACGCTGGAAGCGCGCATGGGCGAGGCGGTGGATCCGGAGGCGCTGGAGCGGCCGCGGCTGGGCTTCACCGACGACCGGCTGCTGGCCCTGGCCCGGCTGATCGCGACCGAGGTGGAACGCCCCGATCCGCTGAACGCGCTCTATGGCGACGGGCTGGCGGCGGCACTGTTCATCGACCTGATGGCGCAGCAGCGCCGGGCTGCGCGGCCGCGCAGCCGGCTGACCCCCCGCCAGCTGCGCCGGGTGACCGATTTCATCGAGGCCAATTGCCTGCGCGCCATCCGCCTGCAGGAACTGGCCGATCTGCTGGGGCTGTCGCAATCCTATCTGGGCCAGGCCTTCAAGGCCGCCACCGGCATGGCGCCGCATCACTGGCAGATGCAGGCGCGCATCCGCCGTGCGCAGGATCTGCTCCAGGCGGGGGCGGTGTCGCTGGCAGAGGTGGCCGCCCGCACCGGCTTTTCCGATCAGGCCCATTTCACCCGCGTCTTCAAGCAGGTGGCGGGCACCACTCCCGCCGCCTGGCGGCGCGATCTCGTCTCGTGACGACCTTTATGCGCCGCCGCCGCCATTCGTCGCGAAAACGTTCAAACCCGTCCCGATCCGGTCAATCCCGGCCCTGACTGCGAGTGATATACACTCGCAACTGATCACGCCGGCTGACCAGGGTGACAGGATCAAGGGCGACAGGATCAAGGCATGGGCACCGACCGCATCTCTCCGACCCCCTTCGGGCGCATCTCGTTCAACGGGCGCATCCCGTTCAATCGCAGCCTGAAGGGCAGCGTCGCTCTGCTGGCCCTGCTGGCGGGCATGCCGCTGGCGGCCAAGGCCGACGATGCCGTGGTTCTGCCGCAATTGCAGGTGGAAGACGATCTTCAGACCGCCAACGGCCCGATCGACGGCTATGTGCCGCGGCGCAGCGCCACCGGGTCCAAGACCGATGCCGCGATCACCGAAATCCCGCAATCGGTGTCGGTGGTCGGCCGCCGTCAGCTCGACGACCTGCCGGGCAACAAGGTCGACGAGGTGCTGGGTTATACCGCCGGCGTCAAGGCCGGGCAGTTCGGCACCGACAGCGATACCGACTGGCTGATGATCCGCGGCTTCGATGCCGGGCAGACCGGCGTGTTCATGAACGGGCTCGGTCTCTACCAGTACGGTTTCGGCGGCTATTCGATCGATCCCTTCCTGCTGGAGCGGATCGACGTGCTGAAGGGGGCGAGTTCGGCACTTTATGGCGGCGCCAATGTCGGCGGGCTGATCAACCTGGTCAGCAAGCGCCCGACCGGCGAACGGCTGCGCCATGTCGAAACCGGCATCAACAACTGGGGCAATGCCTTCCTGGGCTTCGACATCGGCGATGCGCTGGATGCGGACAGGTCCTACCGCGTGACCGGCAAGGTCTCGGGCGGCCATTGGGAGACCGACGAAGCCGAGGATTTCCGCGGCGTCATCGCCCCCTCCTATACCTGGGAAGGCGATCGCACCCGCGTCACCCTGCTCGGCATGTATCAGGATCAGGACCAGACCCATACCGGGGGGTTCTGGCCCTATGTCGGCTCGGTGGCACCGGCGGCCTTCGGCCGGATTCCGCGCGATTTCTATTACAGTGAAGAGGATGTCGACCTCTACCGCCGCCAGCAGGCGATGATCGGCTGGGAAGTCGAGTATGATGCGACGGACAGCGTGACCCTGCGCCAGAATTTCCGCTACAGCCGGGTCCACGTCCGGGAGCGCGGCCCCTATCCCTATGGCTGGCGCGTGCCCGGCGCCCCCTATGAGGGGGGTGGCACGGAACCGACGGCCCCCGGCAACGAGCTGTTCCGCATCGGCTTCGAGCACGAGACCACGGTGAATTCGGTCACCGCCGACAACCAGGCCGAATGGCGGGTCACCACCGGGGCGGTCGACCACAAGATCCTGGGTGGCATCGACTATCGCTATTACATGATCGACCATGTCCAGAAGTCGGGCGGGGGCACGCCGATCAGCGTCACCAACCCGGTCTATGGCGCGCCTCAGGGGGCCGCCTTCACCTATCTGGACCAGGAGCTGAGCATGCATCAGCTCGGCGCCTATCTGCAGGACCAGATGCGCATCGACGGCAACTGGATCCTGACCCTGACCGGCCGCTATGACCGGGTCTGGACGAAATCCGATGACGCCTATGTCAGCCCCTGGACGCCCAATGCCTATAACTATAAGGGCGAGGAGGGTGCGTTCAGCGGCCGTGTGGGCCTCGGCTATGAATTCGCCAATGGCGTCACGCCCTATGTCAGCGTGGCGACCGTGTTCAACCCGCAGATCGGTGCCGACCGGCTGGGCACGCCCTTCGAACCCGAAAAGGGGCTGCAGTACGAGGCGGGTGTGAAATACATGCCGAACGGGTTCGACGGCTTGTTCACCGCCTCGGTCTTCGAACTGACCAAGGAAAACGCTCAGGTCCCCGATCCGGTGAACACCAATTACAAGATCCAGCGCGGTGAGGTCCGCTCGCGCGGTGTCGAGCTGGAGGCACGGACGGAGCTGGGCGGCGGTTTCAGCCTGCTGGGTCAGGCGACCTTCCAGGATGTCGAGGTCACGGAAGACAGCAACACGGCGCTGATCGGCAAGACGCCGGTGCTGGTCGCCGATACCAGCGCCTCGCTCTGGCTCGACCACGCCTTCCAGTCGGCCGTGCTCGATGGCTTGAGCGCCGGTGCCGGCATCCGTTATCTGGGCGAGAGCTGGGCCAACGAGGCCAATACGCTCAAGGTGCCGGATGCGACGGTGGTCGATGCCGCGATCCGCTATCGTCAGGCAGGCTGGGGCGTGTCGGTCGATGTGGTCAACCTGCTCGACAAGGAGTATGTCAGCGGCTGTGGCTCGATCTATCAATGCGGCTACGGCCCCGGCCGCACCGCGACACTCACCCTGTCGCTCGACTGGTGACGGAGACGAGATGACCGATCAGCCCCCCGGCCCCCCGGCCCTCTACGACCTCGACGGCGTGACCATCGCCGTCGATGGCCGCCCCATCATCGACGGGCTGAGTTTCAGCCTGGCGGCGGGGAAGGTCTATGCGCTGGTGGGGCCGAACGGGTCGGGCAAGAGCACGCTGATCCGGGCGCTGGCCGGGCAGCAGAGGCCGGCTGCCGGAGAGATCCGGTTGCAGGGCCGGCCGGTCGGGGCCCATGACGCCCGCGGCTTCGCCCGGCTGGTCGCCTATATGCCGCAATTCACCCCCGCCGCCGAGGGCATGACGGTGGCGGAACTGGTGGCGCTCGGCCGGTTTGCCTGGCATGGCGCGCTCGGCCGGTTCACAGTCGCGGATGGCGACAAGGTGGCGGCGGCGATGCGGGTGACCGGGGTTGCGGGCTTCCGCGACCGCATGGTCGATGCGCTGTCGGGCGGCGAGCGTCAGCGGGTCTGGCTGGCGATGATGCTGGCCCAGGACACCGCAGCCCTGCTGCTCGACGAGCCGACCTCGGCGCTCGACATCGCGCATCAGGCCGGCATGCTGGGGCTGATCCGCGACCAGGCCCGCGCCCGCGGCCAGACCGTGGTGATGGTGCTGCACGACGTGAATATGGCGGCGCGCTTCGCCGACGAGATCCTGGCGCTGGCGGCGGGCCGCATCCTCGCCCGCGGCCGGCCCGACGCGATCCTGACGCCCGATGTGCTGGGCCGGATCTATGGCCTGCCCATGGGCATCTTTCCGCATCCCGATACCGGGGCGGCGGTCGCCTATGTCCGCTGATCTCTCCCGCCGCAAGCTGATGGTCGCGGCCGCTGCGGCACTCGCCGTCTGCGCAGGCGGGCGGGTGCGGGCAGCCACGCCCGAACGTCTGGCGGTCATAGACTGGGCGCTGCTCGAAACCGTGCTGGCGCTCGGCATCCAGCCGGTGGCGGCGGCCGAACTCCGCCAGTTCCGCGAAACCGTGGTCGAGCCGCCGGTGCCCGATGGCGTCGCCGATCTGGGCCTGCGCGGGGCGATCAATTTCGAACTGTTGCGGCTCGCCAAACCCGATCTGATCCTGAATTCCGCCTTCCATGCCTGGGCCGATCCCAATCTCGCCCGCATCGCACCGGTCGAGACGATGTCGATCCATCGGCCGGGCGTGGCGCCTTATGGCGTGGCCGCGGCGGCGACGCGTGCGCTCGGTGCGCGGCTCGGCCGGGCGGCGGCCGCCGAGGCCGTGATCGCCGACACCGCCGACGTCATCGCGACGGCCGGGGCCGCCGCGCGTGCCGCCGCCGACGGCCGCCCGGTCTTTCTGGTCACCCCCGGCGATGCCGCCCATGTCAGCGCCTTCGGGCCAGATTCGCTGCCGGGCGAGGTGGCGGCGCGGATGGGGCTCGCCAATGCCTGGGGGGCGGAGACCCGCTATAGCGGCACCGCGCCGGTCGGTATCGAGGCGCTGGCCGCCCGGCCCGAGGCCTGGATCGCGCTGATGGCGCCGATGCCGCCCGACACCCTGCGCCGGTTGGGGCAGGCGGCACTCTGGCAGGCCCTGCCGGCGGTGCGCGAGGGTCGCGTGCTGATCATCGACCCGATCAACCCTTTCGGCGCCCTGCCGACCGCCGCGCGCTTCGCCCGCCTGCTCGCCGCCGCCATGGTGCCCCATGGCTGAGCGGCTTCGCCTGTTCAGCCCGGGCGCGCTGGTCTGGCTGGGGGTCGCGGCCGTGGCGGCGCTGCTCTCGGGGCTCGCCCTCGGCCGCAGCTTTTCAGCCGATCCGGCGCTGGACGCGATCATCCGCCTGGATGGCGTGGCGCCCCGGATCCTGGTCTCGATCCTGGCCGGGGCGGCCCTCGGCTTTTCGGGGGCCCTGCTGCAACGGGTGCTGCGCAACCCGCTGGCGGAGCCGGCCACCCTCGGCATCGCCTCGGGCGCCCAGCTGGCGCTGGTGCTGGCGACGATCCATGCGCCGCTCTGGCTCGCGACCGGGCGCGAAGCCATCGCCGCGACCGGAGGGCTTGCCGCCGTCGCCCTGGTGCTGGTGCTGACCTGGCGGCGCGGGCTGGAACCGGTGTCGGTCGTGCTCGCCGGCATGATGGTCACGCTGATCGCAGGCGCGATCGCCGCCGCCGCGATCCTGGCCGATGGCCGCTATATGATGTCGCTGTTCATCTGGGGCGGCGGCTCGCTGGCGCAGCAGAGCTGGGGGCCGGCCATGGGGCTGGCGCTCCGGCTTGGCCTTGCGGTGGTCGCGGGCGCCCTGCTGATCCGCCCGCTCACTTTGTTCGCGCTGGATGACGGCGCGGCGCGCAGCCTGGGCCTGTCGCTCACCCGGGTGCGGCTCGCCGCCGTCGCGGTGGCGGCGGGGCTTGCCGCCTCGGTGGTCTCGGAAGTGGGGGTGATCGGCTTCGTGGGGCTCGCGGCCCCGGCCCTCGCCCGGGCGGCGGGTGCGCGCAGCCCTGCCGGCCAGCTGGTCTGGAGCCCGGTGATCGGTGCGGTGCTGCTCTGGGCGACCGATGGCGCGGTGATGCTGCTCGAAGCCCGGGGCATCGCCGGCCTGCCGACCGGGGCTGCGACCGCGCTGCTCGGCGGGCCGCTGCTGCTCTGGCTGCTGCCCCGGCTCAGGATGATCGAGCGCCCGCCGATGCGCGACCGCACCGCGCGGGATCTGCATCATCCCCGGCCGCGTCTGGCACTGGCCGGGCTCTTTCTGCTCGCCCTGGTGCTGGTCCTCGCCGGCCTGACCCTCGGCCGCGGACCCCAGGGCCTCCATCTCGCCACCGGCACGCTCTTCGCCGACCTGCTGCCCTGGCGCCTGCCGCGGGTGATGGTCGCGGCCGCGGCCGGCGCCATGCTCGCGGCAGCCGGCACTGTCATGCAGCGGGTCACCGCCAACCCGCTCGCCAGCCCCGACGTTCTGGGGGTGGGGGCCGGGGCGGGGCTGGGGCTCGCTTTGGTGTTGCTCGGTCTCGACCTGCCCTCGACCGCTGCCCGGCTCGCCGGCGCCGCGGCGGGGTCTGCCGCGGTGCTCGCCTTCATCCTGGCGATCGCCGGCCGCTCGGGCTTCGGCGCCGAACGGCTGCTGCTCGCCGGGCTCGCCACCGCGGCGCTGGCCAATGCGGTGCTGGTGGCGGTGATCGCGACCGGCGGCTTCCGTGCCTTCGAACTGCTGGGCTGGCTGGCCGGCTCCACCGCCGCCATCACCCCCGGCGATGCCAGGATCGCGGCGGGTGCCGCCCTGCTGCTGATCCTGCCCTTAGGGCTGGCCGGCCGGGTTCTGGCCCTGCTGCCGCTCGGCGCCCCGGTCGCACAGGCCGCAGGGCTGACGGTCGGCCGGGCCCGCTTCCTGCTGGTGCTGCTCTCGGCGCTGCTGACCGCGGCCGCCGCCCTTCATGTCGGCCCGCTCGGCTTCGTCGGGCTGATCGCCCCTCATGCCGCCCGGCTGCTCGGCCTCAGGCGGCCGCTGGCCCAGCTGGCTGGCGCCGTCCTGATCGGCATCTCCCTGATGGTCGCGGCCGACTGGCTCGCGCGCATGGCGGCCTTCCCGTACCAATTGCCGGTGGGCCTGTTCGCGTCCATACTCGGCGGCCCGTATCTGGTCTGGCTGCTGGGGCGCGGAAGACACCGCCGGTCCTGAAGGCACCGTCTTCGCACGGCCACCTCTTCCCGCGCCACTCCGCCAACCGCAACGTGCCTGGGACCCTCCCCCCGATGCTTCGACAGTTCTTCGCCTATTACGCTCCCTATCGCGGCCTGTTCCTGCTCGATTTCGGCTGCGCGGTCCTGGCCGGCCTGCTGGAGCTGGGCTTCCCGATCGCGGTCAAGTTCTATGTCGACGAGCTGCTGCCCGGCGGCGACTGGGGCTGGATCATCGCCGCCGCCGTCGGCCTGCTGATCGTCTATCTGCTCAACACCGGGCTGATGGCGGTGGTCACCTATTGGGGCCATATGCTGGGCGTGAACATCGAGACCGAGATGCGCCGCCGCAGCTTCGACCATCTGCAGAAGCTGTCCTTCCGCTTCTACGACGAGAACAAGACCGGCCATCTGGTCGGCCGGGTCACCAAGGATCTGGAAGAGATCGGCGAGATCGCCCATCACGGGCCGGAAGATCTGTTCATCGCGATCATGACCTTCATCGGCGCCTTCCTGCTGATGATGTGGGTCAATGTCGATCTGGCCCTGCTGACCGCGGCGGTGGTACCGCCGATCATGTGGGTCGCGACCCATTACGGCAAACGCATGGCCGGCAACTGGGACGCGCTCTATGGCCGGGTCGGGGATTTCAACGTCCGGATCGAAGAGAATGTCGGCGGCATGCGCGTGGTCCAGGCCTTCGCCAACGAGGATCACGAGCGCCGGCTCTTCGCCCGCGACAACGACCGCTACCGCTCGACCAAGCTTGCCGCCTATAAGATCATGGCAGCCAGCATGTCGCTCAACTATATGAGCATCCGGCTGATTCAGCTGGTGGTGCTGATCGCGGGCGCCTATCTGGTGCTGAACGAGCAGCTTTCCTATGGCGGCTTCGTCGGCTTCCTGCTGCTGGTCGGCGTGTTCGTGCGGCCGATCGAGAAGATCAATGCGGTGATCGAGCTGTATCCCAAAGGCATCGCCGGCTTCCGTCGCTATCTCGACCTTCTGTCGACCGAGCCCGACATCGCCGACCGTCCGGGCGCCCGGCCGGCGCCGCGGCTGGCGGGCAATATCCGCTTCCGCGAGGTCTCGTTCTCCTATGGCAGCCGGCCGGTGCTCGACCGGGTCAGCTTCGACATCGGCGCAGGCGAGACGGTGGCGATCGTCGGCCCGTCGGGCGCCGGCAAGACCACGCTCTGCTCTCTGCTGCCGCGGTTCTACGATGTCGACGCGGGCGCGATCATCGTGGACGGCATCGACATCCGCGACATGACGCTTGCCTCGCTGCGCGGCCAGATCGGCATCGTTCAGCAGGACATGTTCCTGTTCGGCGGCACGATCCGCGAGAACATCGCCTATGGCCGGCTGGGCGCGACCGAGCCCGAGATCGTCGAGGCCGCCCGCCGTGCCCGGCTGATGGATCTGATCGAGAGCCTGCCCCAGGGGCTGGACACGGTGGTCGGCGAACGGGGCGTGAAGCTGTCGGGCGGGCAGAAGCAGCGCATCGCCATCGCGCGCATGTTCCTGAAGGATCCGGCGATCCTGATCCTCGACGAGGCGACCTCGGCGCTCGATACCGAAACCGAGCGCGAGATCCAGAAGGCGCTGGCGGAACTCTCGGTCGGCCGCACCACCCTGGTCATCGCCCACCGCCTCGCCACCATCCGCGGCGCCGACCGCATCCTGGTGGTCGACCGGGGCGGCATCGCCGAACAGGGCGCCCATGACGAACTGCTGGGCGCGGGCGGGCTTTACCGGCGCCTCCACGAGGCCCAGTTTGGAAGTTGAAGCTTCGGAAGTTGAAGCTTCGGAAGCTGAAGCACTGCCAGCGCCGCCAGCACGCAGGCGACACCCAGGATCTGGGGCAGGCTGACCGCCTCCCCCAGCACCAGCGCGGCGAGGGCCACGGCCGAGACGGGGGCGAGCGCCGTGAAGGGCGCCGCCTCCGCCCCGCTCACCCGGGCGGCACCGGCATACCAGAGCACGAAGCCGATCACCGTCGGCACCAGCGCGTACCAGGCGACACCCAGCAGCGCCGCCGTCTCCGGGACGGCCGCCCAGGGCCGTTCCAGGATCAGCGCCGGCAGGCCGGCGGCGATGAAGCCCAGCCCGGTCATCACGGTTGAAAGCGCGAGCGGCGCGATCGGTGTCCGCAGCCGCTTGTTCAGCAGAATGAACACCCCTTCGCAGACCACCGCCCCCAGCACCAGCAGGTTGCCGGCCAGCGACGACGTGCCACCGTCCCCCGCGCCACGCCCATCCGCACCACCACCGGCCACCGCCATCATGCCCGCCGCGGCAAGCGCGATCGCCACCAGCAGCCGCCGCCCGGGCCGTTCGCCCAGCACCAGCACCGCGATCATGGCGGTCACCACCGGCAGGGTCCCGATCACCACCCCGGCATCGGCGGCGGAGGTTCTGGCGAGGCCTGAGATCAGCAGCGTGGTATAGCCGACACTGCCGGCCCCCGCCTGCACCACCAGCACCGCCAGATCGCGCGGCGCCGGCCGCGGCAGCCGCACCCCCTGCCAGCGCATCAGCAGCAGAAACACCGGAAAGGCGAGCGCAAAGCGCAGCGCCGTGGCGGTGAACGGCCCCATCCCGCCAGACGCTCCCCCGCCGCCAAAGCCCCCGCCGGCAATGACCCTGGAGGCGATGACCGTGGTGCCGACCAGCACCATGGCACCGGCCAGACAGGCAAACCCGACCCGGCGATCGGCAGGGCTGGTGTTGGCCGGGGGGCTATTGGCAGAGGTGGTGGTCATGGGCGGCACGCATCCTGAACGGTGGCGGGATCGCCAGAGGATGCGCGGGGCGGGCGGGGGTGGTCTTGAACGGAATTGCGGCGATCGCTTCGGCGGTGGCTGGCGCCAATAGGCCTCGACATTCCGACCACGATAAAGGATGTCGATCACGGTCAGGCGATCGACGTCGTGACGATATGCGATGGTGACACGCCGCTCGAAAACCGCGACCCGTAGCCCCGGCATGACGTCGCTGCGGTTCCGCCCCAGCCGGGGGAAGGTTGCCAGCAGCCCACAGAAATCGTCGATGCGTTGCAGGTATCCGCGAGCGCGCTCTGGCCCCGACGCTTCGGCAATGTAGCCATAGAGCGTCGTCAGCTGGCGTCGTGCATTCGGGGAATAGACGTGGCGGTACACTCAGCCGCCTTCAGGCGGGCGAGGTAGTCGGCGTGGATGACGTCGAGAAGATCTTCCGAGGACACGGCCTGATCAGGGTTGTCCAGATACTCTTGCCAGGCCCGGGGCACGTCATCATGCAGCCAGCGTTCGACATCCTCGTCCCACGCCAGTAGGGCGCGTGCGCTCGCTTCGAGGAAATCATCCGCGGAGCCGTACCGCCCCGTGTCGATTTCCTTGTCCATCGCGGCAGCGACATCAGCCGGGAGATTGACTTCAAGTCGTCGTGTGTTGGCCATGTGTACCTCCGATGCAAGAAGGATCGGCTTTCGCCGCGACATTTTCAAGCGGTGCGGCCCCCGTCCCAGGGGTATCGTATTCGGCGGAGGACTGAGCTTGCGAGCCCGTCGAACCATCCGGCCCGCTTCCCATGAGGCAATCAGGGGCGGCCGACCAGCACCATTGCACCGGCCAGGCAAGAAAATCCGGCCCGGCGCCCGGCCGGGGGCGTTTTGAACGGAATTGCGGGGCTGTTCACCCGCAGGGTCTGGTGTGCCATAATCTGCTGACTCAGCAATGCCGGGGGTCAGTATGGCCGAGACCACCTTTACCTTTCAGGTCGATGAAGGACTGAAGGATGCGTTTGCCGAAGCGGCGAAGGGCAGTGATCGTACCGGCGCCGAACTTCTGCGTGACTTCATGCGGGACTATGTTCGAGACCAGGTCGAGGCTGCAGCCTATGACCGGTGGTTTCGGCGTGAAGTGGAGGCGGCCATCGCCGAGGCTGATGCGGGCAATGTCGTATCCAGTGATGATGTTGAAGCTGATGCCGAGATTTGGCGGGCAGAAATCCGGCGCAGGTTGAACGGCGCCGCTTCGTGAAAATTGTCTGGACGCCCCAGGCACTCAGAAGCCGACAGGAAATTCGTCGCTACATTGCTGCTGATGATTTGGCAGCTGCACTTGTGCTGGACGAGCTTTTCCGAGCAAAGGCGCTCCAGTTGGTGCTCTATCCATCTCTGGGACGGCCTGGTCGTGTCCATGGCACACGCGAGTTGATGGTCCATCGCAACTACATCCTGGTCTATCAGCTGAGCGTTGATTCGGTTCGGATATTGCACGTGCTGCATGCCGCGCGCCGCTGGCCTCCTGGGTCGCGCTGACGCCGTTCCGTCATACCTCTTTCCCCGCCCAAACCCCCGGCGTTGCACCCAGCCGGCGGGTCATGTGGCGGGGCATGTGGCTCTGGTCGGCGAAGCCCGCGGCGGCGGCGGCTTCGGCGAGCGGCGTGCCGGTGGTGATCAGGCGGCGGGCGAGCTGCACGCGGCGTTCCAGAACATAGGCATGGGGGGTGAAGCCGGTCGCGCGGGTGAAGCTGCGGATCAGCTGGAAGCGGCCGGTTTCGGCGATGGCGGCAAGCCCCGCCAGATCATGGGCGGCGGCGGGGTCGTCGTCGATGGCGGTGCGGGCGCGGGCGATGCCGGGGGGGATGGTCGGGCGGCCGGCCGGCACCAGCAGGCCGCCCAGAAGATCGGCCAGCAGCACGGTCAGACGCTCCTCGCGGGCGAGGGGGCCGGCGGTGGTCGCCTGTCCAGCGGTGGTCGCCTGTGTGGTCAGGCTGTGGAAGGCGGCGAGGAAGCGCGCGGCGGTGGCCGGGGCGGTGGCGGCCGGGTGGTGGAATTCGGCATCGCCCGACCGCAGCAGATCCGCCGCCGCCTCTGCCAGCACCGGCGGGTCGATATAGAGCATGCGCCAGGCGCGGCCGGCACCGCCGATCGGCCAGCCGTCATGCACCTCGCCCGGGTTGACCGTGATCACATCGCCCGGCCCCGCTTCCACCGGCCCGCGGCCGCTGGCCGAGCCCTGGGCACCGCGGGTGATCACGCCGATGCCGAACTGGTCATGGGTGTGGCGGGCGAAGCGGCGGGTGGTTTCAGCCGTCACCGCCTCCACGCCGGGCAGGGCTGTGGCAAGGCGGCGGAAGCGGGGGGCGGGCTGCGACATCGGGCAGAGACCTTGCGGGCAGTCGGGGCACCCATAGTCTCTCAGATGGAAGACCGGCCCGGCTAGTGGGAGGGTGACCAGCGCGATGCATCGCGCCAGGCCGCCACGGCGCCGATCAGTGCGGCCGCGGCGGCCGCGCCCGCAACCGCGCCGAAGCCGATGCCTTCATAAGCCAGGCCCAGCAGCAGCGGCCCCAGGAAGACCGCCGTGTAGGTGACGGCCGAATGCAGCCCCATCACCGCCCCGCCGGCCCCGGCCGCGCGGCGTGACAGCAGCAGCACCAGCATGTTCAGCCCCAGATGGTTGACCATGCCCCAGATCGCGGCCACCGCAAGCGCGGTGGGGAAGCCGTGCAAAGCGGGGTCGAGGATCAGATAGACCCCGGCGATCGCCACCATCACCCGCGGCAGCAGCCGCGCCGGGCCGATCCGGTCGATCAGCGGTGCCGCCAGGCTGGCGAGGCCGAAACCTGCGCCATAGGCCAGCACGAACAGGCCGGCGGTGCCGGCATCCAGATCCAGCGCCCGGCGGAAGGCATCGCCCACGAAGGCATAGCAGCCGTAGAAGGCGCTCATGAAGGTCAGGCACACCACCAGCAGAGAGGCCACTCCCGGCCGGCGGAGGGTGGCGAGCGGCGAGGCGACCCGGGCGCGCCTGGGTCCGGCGGTGTCGCGCGCAGGCCCTGCCGGCAGCCGCCGGCAACCCAGGCAGGTGGCGGCTGCGATCACCGCCAGCACGACATAGGCGACCCGCCAACCGGCCAGATCGGTGATCGCGGCCGAGGCCGGCACGCCGGCGACCAGAGAGATCGCCCAGCCGTTCAGCACCCGGCCCAGCACCCGCGCGCCCCGTGCCGCGCCGCCCAGGCTGGTGGCGGTGGCATAGATCGCCGGCAGCAGCATGCCGGCGGTGATGCCGGCCAGCATCTGGGCGGCGGCCAGCACCGGCCAGGCCGGGGCGGCGGCGCTGGTGGCAAGGGCAAGCGCCATCACCGCGGTGGTGGCCACCAGCACCGGCCGCGCGCCGAACCGGTCGACGGCCGTCGACAGGAACAGCGCCGAGATCGCGGTTGCGGCGCCATAGGCCGAAATCACCCGGGCGATGGTGACGGTATCGGTGCCGAAATCGCGGGCGACATCGATCAGGATCGGGCTCAGCAGCAGGGCGTTGGAGCCGACGGTGACCACCGCCGCGATCAGCAGGCCGATCAGGCCGCCGGAGGGCGGTGTGCCGGGAGGGGGGGCGTCGGGGGCGGTGTCGTCCATGAAGGTCTCTCTTCCGGCCGGGGAGGGGCGCGCTCCGGCTGTCGCACACCCGCCGCCTGCGCGCAAGCCCCGCCGCAACCGGCCGGGGCGGCCCCGCTTTCCCTCCCGGCCGCTTTCACTCTATGATCGGCGGCCGTCCCCGACCCCGGTTCCGACGGTGCCGGGCGGGGGACCCAGATCAGACCCGGACCGGAGTTGATGCGCGTTTTTGCAATCTCGGACCTGCATGTCGATTACGACGAGAACGACCAGTGGGTGGCCGGGTTGTCGACCGCCGATTACGTCGACGATCTGCTGATCCTGGCCGGCGACGTCTCCGACATGCCGCAGCGTCTGGGCCGCACGCTGGAACGGCTGGCCCTGCGGTTCCGCACGCTGATCTATCTGCCCGGCAATCACGAGCTGTGGGTGGTGCGCGACCGGGCCCATGAGGATTCATTCGCGAAGTTCGACGAGGTCCGCCGCATCGCCCATGAAAGCGGCGCGGTGCAGCAGGTCTGGCACGGCGCCGGGCTCCGCATCGTGCCGCTCTATGGCTGGTATGATTTCTCGTTCGGCGAGCCCTCGCGCGATCTGCGCCTGGCCTGGACCGATTTTCGCGCCTGCCGCTGGCCCGAGGGCATGACGCCGGCCCTGATCACCGACGCCTTCCTGGCCCGCAACCCGGCGCCGGTGGCGGCAGCGCATGCGGTAACCATCACCGTCTCGCATTTCCTGCCCCGCATCGACGTGATGCCGGATTTCATCCCGCCGGCCAAACGCATCGTCTACCCCGTGCTCGGCACCCGCAAACTTGAGGCACAGCTGCGCGCCTGGCGGCCGGTCACCCATGTCTACGGCCACAGCCATGTCAACCGCGACCAGGTGATCGACGGCGTGCGCTATGTGAACAACGCCTTCGGCTATCCGGGGGAGACGCGGATTGCGGCGAAGCGGTTGCTGTGCCTGCACGAGACCTGATTTTCTTGACTCTTGATTGATCAAAAGACCGTCATTTGACCAGATCCATCAACCCCGCCACCACCGGCCCGTAATCGCTGCCGGAGGCGCGCAATGCGGCCTGGATGGTCGGGCGGTCGGTGGGTTTGTTCTGGCTGAGCTTCTGCATGCAGTCGATCCGCTCCACCTGGATGCGGAGGCCGACGACGCCCTGGATCAGCCGGTCGACATGGGGCTCCGGCGCCGCATCGAGGGTCCAGCCGGTGGCGCTGCGGGCCTCGAAGGCGGCGATCTGGCGGTGCATCAGGTCGAGCAGGCCGTCGCGGTCGTCGATGACCGTCAGCCGGCCGCGGATCTGCAGGCCGACATAGTCCCAGGTCGGCACGTTGACCGGGCTTTCATACCAGGCGGGCGAGATATAGGCATCGGGGCCGTTGACCACCAGCAGGGCCGGCATGCCGGTCGACAGCGCCGCCGCATGGGGGTTGCGCCGGGCCATATGGGCGGCGATGGTGAGGCCGGTCAGGTCTGCCGCGACCGCATCGTCCTCGGTCATCACGGGGCCTTCAGTGATCACCGGCAGCGAGGTGGCGAGCGGCACCCCGTCGGTGCCTGCGGTCACCAGCGTGCCGAAGGGGAAGCGGGTCAGCCAGCCCAGAATGGCGGCGGGGTCGTCGGTGCGGTAATGGGCGGGCACGTACATCGCGGGCGGCATCCATTGGAGGAGGGGCAATGTGAATATTGTATTTTGATATCATGAAAGTCACAATAGCCGCGATATCCCCCTCCGACCGGAGTTTCCCCGCATGACCGACGACGCCCTCGACCCTGCCCTGAAGGCGATGCTGAAGGCCGCCGCCGAGGCTCCCGCCGGGCCGAGCATCCGCGACCTGCCGGTGCCCGAGGCACGCGCCGCCTATCGCGAGCGCTATCTGATCCGCGGCATCCGGGCACCCGAGGCGCCGGTCGCCATGACCGAACATGTGCTGGAGCTGCCGGACCGGGTGATCGATGCCCGGCTCTACCGGCCGGCGCGGGCGGGCGATACCCCGGCACTGCCGCTGGTGATCTATTTCCACGGCGGCGGTTTCGTGGTCGGCGATCCGGCGGCCTATGACAACCAGTCGCGCTGGCTGGCCGACCGGCTGGGCGCGCTGGTCCTGACCCCGGATTACCGCCTGGCGCCGGAACATCCCTTCCCGGCGGCGGTCAAGGATGCCTGGGACGTTTTCACCCTGGTGGCCGGCGATGCCGCGGCCTGGGGCGCCGATCCGGCCGCGATCGGGCTTGCGGGCGACAGCGCCGGCGGCTGCCTGACCCTGGTCACGGCACTCACCGCCCGCGACCGCCCGGAAGGCCCGCAGCCGGTGGCGGGTCTGGCCCTTTATCCCGTGACCGATTTCCGCCCGAACGCCGGACAAGACGTCGGCTACCCGTCGATGGCGGCCTTCGGCAGAGGCTATTTCCTCGACACCGCCACCATGGACTGGTTCTGCGATCTGCTGCTGACCGGCACCGAAGACGCCCGCGACCCCCGCGCCTCCCCCCTGCTCTGGCCGGATGTCGCCGGCACCTGCCCGATGGTGCTGGCCACGGCCGGCTTCGACCCGCTCTCTGACCAGGGCGACGCCATGGCCGAACGTCTGGCGGCGGCCGGCGTGCCGGTCGACCATCTGCGCCTGCCCGACATGATCCACAATTTCCCGGGCTATGCCGGCCTGTCGGCGGGCGCCGAAGCGGCCTTCGCGCGGGTGGTGGATGCCTTCGGGGCGCGCCTCCTCGGGCGGACGCGTGGGTAAGCCGCGCCATCGATGTCCGGCGCGGTCAAACCCCCGTCATCACCACCACCGGCAGCCGGGTCAGCAGGCCCGAGACCGCGAGCCCGCCCTCGCGGAGCGCCAGTCTTTCGCCCGTCAGCACCTCGTGATGATGGCCGGCGAGCGGGCCCGGGATGTCGATCAGCGTGTCGGCCCAGCCCTCGGCCGGGATCAGCGGCGCGCCGCCTTCGGGGATCAGCCGGTCGGCGAGGCGCGAGACCAGGATGATGGCGTGGGGTGGCTGGGCCCCCGCTGTCGCGGTGCTCACCCGGGCGAAGGCGAGCAGATGGTCGGCCGCCGGCCCGGTCACCGTCAGCGGCAGGTAGTCGCCGGTCAGAAACAGGGCAGGATCGCCGGCGCGGAGCGCCAGGATGCGGGCGATCACCGCCTGTTTGGCGGCGTCGTGGTCGCGGGGGGAGTCGAGCGCCGCCGCGGGCTCGGTTTCGGCCGCAAGCAGCCCTGCCAGGCGCGCATGATCCACCGGGCGGCGGTTGTCGGGGTCGACCAGCGACAGGTCCAGCACCTCCGATCCGCGATAGATGTCGGGAATGCCGGGGCAGGTCAGCTGCAGCACGGTCTGGGCGAGCGTATTGACCATGGCGGCCGGCGTGATCCGCCGCACCAGCCGGTCCAGCGCCTCGGGAAAGCTGCTGTCGCTGCCCATGATCGCCTGCAGGAAGGCGAGGCAGGCGGCCTCGTAGCCGGTATCCGGTTCCACCCAGTTGGAGCGGCGCTTGCCTTCGCGCAGCGCCTTCTGCCACCAGCCCGCCACCCGGGGCAGGATCTCGCCGGCGGCCGTGTTGCGGGCGGCGCGGGTGGCGTCGAGCCCGGCCGGCCAGACGCCGATCAGCGTCTGATAGAGCATCAGCTCGTCGGCCGGATGCGGCGCCATATGGCCGTCCAATGACACCTGCGATGGCATATTCATCCGCCGCCAGGCCTTCACCGTCCGGCTCCACTCCTCGACCATTTCCGACAGCACGGCCAGGCGCATGCGGGTATCGGGGCCGCGCTTGTGGTCGTGGGTGGCGGTGGCGAGCAGCCCCATGGGGTGGTGGCGCCGGCGGTCGATGCAGGCCTTGTGAAAGGCGGCGGGCGAGAGCGTCGGCGCGCCGGGCTCGGACCCCACCTCGTTGCACGACAGAAGCGGGGCCTGGCGGTAGAAGACCGTGTCTTCCACGGCCTTGGCGGCAAGCGGTGCAGTCAGCTGCTGAAAGCGGATCAGGGCTGCCCGGCGGAGCATGTCGGGGTCGGCCTCGTCGGTCCGGCCGGCTTCCGGGGCGGCATCGCTGCCGCCGTCCTCGATCGCCCGGCCGCCATGCAGCCAGTCGGCCAGCCGGTCCAGCGCCGGGCGGTCGCCGGGCACCACATGGGCGCGGGCGCGGTCGATCGCGCCTGCGATGGTTGCGTCATCGGCGGCATCATGGCCGTCGCCGGTGTCGTAGATCCGGTAGACCGGCACCTGGATCACCACTTCGGTCAGCACCCGGCGGAGCGCCGCAGTGGTCAGGTCGCGGTCGCGGCGGCGCGATCGGGCGAGTGCCGCGAAGGCGCGCACGGTGCGGGCCAGATCGGCCTCGAAAGCCGTGGCCAGGATCTGGCGGCGGGCGGCCTCCACTTCGATCTCGGGGTCGTCGGGCTCGCCCGTGATCTCGCGCCACAGGCTGCGCAGCGGCATCCGGCCCGAAGGGTCGTGGAGCAGCCCGCCCAGTTCGGCCATAAAGTCATAGCCGGTGGTGCCCTCCACCGGCCAGTCTTCGGGCAGGCGCTCGCCCGGGGCCAGGATCTTTTCCACCAGGATCAGCGGCGCATGGTCGGCCGCCGCCGCCGGCCGCCGGTCGCGCAGATCCTCCAGCCGGGCCCGCAGGCGCCGGCAATAGCCGCCGGGATCGGCCAGCCCGTCGATATGGTCGATGCGCAGCCCGTCGATCAGCCCGGCGGCATAAAGCTCGAAGATCAGGCCGTGGGTCGCCTCGAACACCTCCGGGTCTTCGACGCGCACGCCCGCCAGCTCGCCGATGTCGAAGAACCGCCGCCAGTTCACCTCGTCGGCCGCGGTGCGCCACCAGGCGAGGCGGTAATGCTGGCGGTCGAGCAGCCGGTCGGCTTCGGCCGCATCGGGCGCGCCCTCGCCGAAGATCGCCGGCAGATCCTCGTCGCGGATCGGGAACCGCCGGTCATGGGCCAGGGCCCACACCCGCCCGGCCGCGTCGCGGCAGAGCCGCAGCGTGCCCGAGGCGAGTGCGCGGTCGTAATCCTCCCCCAGAAACGGCGCATGAACCTTGCCGTCACGCTCAGGATCCGGATGGCGCCAGTCGATGTCGAACACCCGGGCATGACGACTGGCCTCGCCCTTCGCCAGCACGTCCGCCCACCAGGGGGTCTCGTCGCCGCCGACCGCCATATGGTTGGGCACGATGTCGAGGATCAGCCCCATCTCGTGCCGGCGCAGCGCCGCCACCAGCCGCTCCAGCCCGGCCCGGCCGCCGATCTCGTCGGAAATCCGGGTCGGGTCGACGACGTCATAGCCATGGGTCGAGCCGGCGCGCGCGGCCAGGATCGGCGAGGCATAGACATGGCTGATGCCCAGCCGGTGCATATAGCCGACCAGCGCCGCCGCATCGTCGAAAGTGAACCCGGCATTGAACTGCAGGCGCATGGTGGCGCGCGGGGTGACGTGCATGCTGTTCCTCGCCCTCTGCCGCTTCGGCCGCCGAGACGCGGCCCTCTGGCGGGACGTCAACCGGCGCGCGGGCGTCCTGTTCCGTCGGGGAGGTGATGTCAGCCATAGGGCGTGCGAGGGCGTAGACCCGGGTCTCCGGGTTCAGCTGATGCTTCTGCTGAGGGGGTGCAGGAGAGAGCGGATCATGTCATGCGCGGCGGGTGACGCAGAAACAACGCATCCAGATTGCGACTGCCATGCAGAACCCTGACGATGCCAATCGGTTGGCTGATGGGCGTGTAGACGATCAGGTAGGAAAAGACAGGCCAGAACCTCACCGGCTCAAGGGTGAGATCCTCCCGTCGATGACCAGCATCCGGTGACGTCGCAAGGAGGCGGAAGGCCCGGGTAAATTCAAGAAGCACATCCCGCGCAACACGGGCTCCGGCTTCGGCGAGATAATAGTCCCGGATGTTCTGGATGTCGTCGCGGGCCTGAGGTGAGAGAAGATAACGGGGCGCCACGACAATGATCTGATTACGTTGTCATATTTATCCGGACCGGCTTCTTCATTCGATCGGCGCCGGTTCTACCGGCCCTGCCGGCCCATCTCCGCCAGTTCCGCATCAAGCCGGGCAAGAAAGGCCTCACCATCGACGCCTTCGCCGGCGCGCAGAGAGGCCATGCCCGCGGCGATCTTCTCGCGCACGGCGTCACGCTCTGCCATGGTCCGGATTTGATCCTGATGGATCAGATCACGCACATAGTCGCTGAGACTGGCGTATTGGCCGGCCTCGATACGCTGCTGCACCCATTCACGCAACGTTTCCGGCATGGAAACAGTCATGGACGCCATGAGCAGACCTCCCTCAGATCACTGAACCATACCATGCTGGAAAAGATGAGCAAGTATATTTCTGGACAGACCGGCACGATGCATCTTCAGGTTGCTATCACAGATGTTGATTAACTGGCGTGGATTGCAGAGATGACTCGCTCTTCAAAAGACGGAAGCCAATGTCCGGGCCGTCTGCTCAATAGTCATCATCCTCCTCATCCTCTGAAAACGTAACCCAGGCAGTCGGGGTTATGAGGGGGCGGATCCGGTCAGCCGCGATCGCCCGGCCGGGGACCGGCATCGATCGACAGCCGCGACTTCTCGTAGATGTCGGATATCCGGTGACCGTTCCATCGGTAGCAGAGATGGCGCTCCTGCCGGCCGTTCGACAGCAGGTGCGGGCGGAAGACCGCGGCGCAGAGCCCGGCCTCGTGCCGGACGCTGTGATAGACGATGCCGCCCGCACCGGCCGCGCGCAGCCTCCGGGCAAGGCTCTGGCCTGCGGAATAATCCGTCGGGTGACAGGCGGCGGCAAACGCCTCCGGCCGGCCGCGCAGGTCGTGAAGCTCACCCTCCAGATCGACCAGGTAGACCCGCATATCCAGGTCCATGGCCTTTTCCGCCGTTGCCCGCATGAAGCGTTCGCGGTGGTAGACGGTCTCGGCAATGGCGGTTTCCAGCGCCGCTGCGGCATAGAACACCCCGAAGCTGCCGTCGGAAAAGCGGCTGCCGTCGGGGTTGAGGTGGGTGAAGGCGGCCATGATGATGCTCGATCCCGGGCCGCTGACCCGTTCGCCGGGGGGAACCAGACTGATCTCGCCCACCTCGTCTCTCAGCCGGGGATTTGTCATGGCTTCCAGTTCGAAGACCGCATCGAGATCTTCCGGTGCGGCGACCCGCTCGAACAGTGAAATCGGCGGAAAGCGGCTGGGGATGATGCGCCAGCAGGGCGCCCAGGCAATATGGCTGCGAGGGGGGAGATCCGGAGCCGGCGGCTGATCCATCAGCTCCAGCCGCCCCGCGCGGCATCGAGATACTGCCGGACGGCAAGAAGATCGGCCACCTGGCCCGACAGCATCCGGTCCAGCGCCGACCGGCCGCCGAATGGGGCCGCGGCATTCGGGCGCGCCACCCAGCCGTCGGCCGCTTCGGGGTCGGGAAGCAGCAGCTGCAGGGCCTTGTAGATGCCCAGGATGTAGGAAATCCGCTCCAGCGTATCCTTCGGAAGATTGCGCGCGCCCTCGGTCCGCCACTTGTAGAAGGTGGATCGGCTGGGGCTGCCCAGCAGCGTCATCTGCTGCTCGTTGGAGAGGCGCCACTGTGCGGCAATGTTGAAGAAGGCCCTGAGGCCGGGACCGGAGAGATCCCTGCGATCGGTTCCGGCGGCGGTTCGGGCAAGCGCTGTCATGGGCTGCCTCCTTGATCGGACCTTCAGGATATGGTCCACAATCATACGACTTCAATGAATTTGTCTGAATCCGGATGAAAGGAACGCCGTCCGGATGCCCCGGCGATATGCGCCGCGCAGGCGTCGCTCAATAGTCGTCATCCCCCTCATCCTCCGAGAACGTCATCCAGGCCCTGAGCTGGCGGGCGATCAGCGGATCGGCCACCGCCGCCGCCAGATCGGCGGCCGCCCGGCGGGCGGGAAAAAGGGTCCAGCCGGTGCTGTTCAGGATCGCCCAGGCGCGCAGGTGGTCGCCCTGTGCCATTGCATCGGCGAACAGCGCCTCGACCGGCGCGTTGCGGCGCTGCCATGGGGCGGCGGCGGGGTCGTCGGCCAGGGCGGCGCGGCGGGCGCCGGAGAGCTCGAACCAGGCGGCGCCGGGTTCCTCGGGCGAGGGCGTGTCGCCGGCAAAGGGGGTGATGCCGTCGCGCGACAACCCCTCGGTACAGGCGGTGGCGGGGCGGGGGGTGTCGAAGAGGGGCAGGTGGATCAGGGTCCGCGGATGATCACTGTAATTGGTCGTGTGACGATCGAGCGCGTCCAGATCAACGATGCCCGCTGCTGCGGCGAAGGCTCGGATGTCGTCAGTGACATCATCCGCTGCCGACATCGCATGCATTGCCAGACGGGCGGCAAACTGCTCCACCGTCAGGGCCGATTCCAGGAGTAGAAACTGATCCTCCGGCTCCGCTTCCACGAAATGGAGGACCCGGCCCGCCGCCGTCCAGCGGACCCAGATCCCGACATAGCGCGGGCCGGAGCCGTCGGATGTCAGCGGCACGAGGGCGGGCGGGCAGGTGTACCAGTCGGCCGGCGCTTCCCAGACCATGGCGTCTGCCAGCCAGCGACCGTTGCGGACCTCGCCGATCCAGGCGGGAAGGCCGAGATCGGCGATCAGGCGGGGGTAGGGATCCATGATGCACCTCGGTCAGTCACGGGGGCGGCCGATATCCGAAGGCCATTCAGGACGGCACATACACGATCAATCTCGACCTGAACGGCGCCCCCTCGAAGCCGCAGGGCATGCCGCCGAGCCGGTAGACGGTCATGATGTCGGCGAAATAGGATTCATGCATCTTTACGAGAGATGAGGCGGCCTTGTACAGGATATGTGCTTCAATTCTGTTGATGAAAAAGAGAAAATCTTCCGAAAATATTTTCTTCACACGATTCCTTATGAAGTTTTTTTTGTTATCATTATTGTATTTTTGATATATGTTATCAAAATCTTGTACAATGCCAATCTTGGTCATTTGCTTTTCCAATTCATGAAAGATCGTCTCTTCCATGTCGTCCCAGGTTTCGCCTGTCTCTGGATAGACGTGTTTGTTCATAAATTCGTCGACGTCCAGGCGGCCGGTCTGTCTTGGATAATGATTCAGCCCGGTGGATATCTGCCCGTTCAGAATCCGGCCGCTGAGAAAGAAATCCAGGCTCTCCCGTATGGTGGCCTGCATGCCGTGTTCATCGGTCATGGGCGGTCTCTCCCGTCAGTATCCATAACGCTCCGGGATATCCGTCTGCTGCGAAAACGCGATCCAGGCTCTCAGCTGAAGCGTCAGCAAAGGCCGATCAGTGGCGGCCGCCAGCCGCTCTGCCGCGGCGCGGGCGTCGGGCAGAGACCAGCCGGTGCTGTTGAGCGTGGCCCAGGCTTCGGCCTGACGGCCGCTGCTGAGATAGTCGTCAAAAAGCCTGGCCACAGGCGCATCACGCCGCAGCCAGGGGGCGGCGTCGGGATGATCGAGGGCGATGCGCTGTTGCTCTTCGCTGAGTTCGAACCAGCAGGCGTCGCGGAAACGCGCGGGGGCGGTGTGTTGGGGGTGGAGGACGCCACCGGTCGCCTCAGATCGGGTGCCGACTGCATTTGGCCGCGGGTTCTGAAAGAGGGGGAGTGCCGTCAGGCCTTCCCAGCCGTCTCCATGGGCCATCGTATGTTCGTCCAGGCGTTCCAGATCCAGCGGCCTGGTGTCGGCATGGAAGCGGATCACCTCGTCGGTGACGTCGTCATTACAGACGATCGCCTGTATGATCATCCATGCAGCGAATTGCGCATCGGTGATGGCGATTTCGCGAAGCCGGCAGGCATCTTCTATATCCGACATCACATAGCTTCGGGGATGTCCGGGCCTGAACCAGCAGACCCAGATGCCGCGATACAGCAGCGCTGATCCGTTGGAGGTGAGCGGGATGAGGCCGGGAGGGCAGCCGTACCATACGGCGGGCATGGCGTCGCCGCTGAACGTTCTGGTCAGATATGCGCCTTGGCGAAGCTGACGCAGCCATGTCGGGCAGTCCAGAGCGGCCACAGGCGCATCATATCCGTCCATCACATGCCCCTCACAGCGCCACCCGCACCCGCCGCGCCGCGGCAAGGGCGGCGGGCGTGTCGTGTGGAAACCCGGGATCGGTCGCAACCGTGACGCCGGCCGCCCGCAGCCGGGCCATGTGCTGCACCAGTTCCGACGCGCGGCCTTCGAAGACCAGGGTATCGGGGGCGGGCCCCATCGTGCGGACCAGTTTCGCCGCCTCGACCAGATTGATCCCGCGCACCTCCGCCAGGGCCTTGAGCCGATCCCGGTCGGTGGTCGGGAAGCCCGCGGCGAAGAGGTGCCAGGGGCGGTCGTCGGTGAGTACCGCAGGCAGCGCGGTGGACACCACCAACCAGCCGCAAGTCGGGCAGATCAGCCCGCGGGTGGTCGCATCCTGATGCGGGATCATCGGCATGGCGCAGCGTTCGCAATGGGCGGCCGTCACATCCACAGCGCCGCTCAATAATCCTCCCGATCCGGATCGAACGACTTCTGCGAGAAATCCACCCAGGCCCTGAGCTGCGCCGCGATGACCGGATCGGCCACTGCGGCCGCCAGATCGGTGGCGGCCTTGCGGGCGGCGGGCAGTTTCCAGCCGGTGCTGTTCAGGATCGCCCAGGCGCGGAGATGGTCGCCCCGGGCCATGGCATCGGCGAACAGCGCCTCGACCGGCGCGTCGCGGCGCTGCCAGGGGGCGGCGGCGGGGTCGCCGGCCAGGGCGGCGCGGCGGGCGCCGGAGAGTTCGAACCAGGCGGCGCCGGGTTCCTCGGGCGATGGCGTGTCGCCGGCGAAGGGGGTGATGCCCTTGCGGGATAGCCCATCAGCACAGGCGGTGGCCGGGCGTGGGGTGTCGAAGAGCGGCAGATGGACGAGGTCGTCAGACTGGTCGCTGTAGTTGCTCGTGTGTTGGTCGAGCGCATCCAGATCGGCGATGCCTGCGGCTGCGGCGAAGGCGCGGATGCCATCGGTTACGTCATCAACTGCCGACATCGCATGCATGGCCAGACGGGCCGCAAATTGCTCCGTCGTCAGTGCATCTTCTTTCAACAGAAAGCGATCTTCCGGGCCCGCATGTACGAAGTGCGGTGCGCGGCCTCCGGCTGTCCAGCGGATCCAGATGCCGACATAGCTCGGACCGGATCCGTTCGACGTCAGCGGGATGAGGGCCGGCGGACAGGTGTACCAGTCGGCCGGCGCGTCCCATCCCATGGCGTCCGCCAGCCAGCGGCCGTTGCGGACCTCGCCGATCCAGGCGGGCAGGCCGAGATCGGCGATCAGGTGGGTGTATGGATCCATGATGCGATGTCCGTCAGGCAAGGATCGGCAACATCCGGCTGCGCCATGGCGCAATCAGGAGGGCACATAGACAATCAACTTTGACTTGAATGGTTCGCCGTCAAAGCCGCAGGGCATGCCGCCGAGCTTGTAAACGGTCATGATATCGGCGAAATAGGGTTCGTGCATCTTTACGAGAGACGAGGCAGCATAATATAGTAAGTGCATTGCAATGCGATTCTCGAAATAAAGAAAATCATCAGAAAATACTTTCTTAAATCTGTTCTTAATAAATATTTTTTTATTAGAATCTTTATATTCTTGATAAAAACCATCAAAGTACTGGACAATTCCCAGCTTGGTCATTTGGTTTTCCAGCTCATGAAAGATTGTCTCTTCCATGTCGTCCCAGGACTCGCCAGTTTCCGGATAGACGTACTTGTCCATCAACTCGTCAACAGTCTGACGGTCTCGTCGTTGTGGCCAGGCCGCGAGTTCCGGCGCGATCTGGCCATTCAGAATCCGGCCGCTGAGAAAGAAATCCAGGCTCTCCTGTACAGCTTTCCTGATCGCGATTTCATCTACCATCCGACCTTTCTCCTCCATAGGTCAACTGTCGCTCCCCGACCTTCATACATGGGAAGGCCATTCTGAAGCTGTTTACGCAGGGCCGACTGAAAATCGGACAGCTGTGATCGCAAAGCATCCACCGATGCATCTGCATCCATGTTGTTGAGGACGTCCTCGACATATTTGCTGTACGGTCGATGCATTCCCGTATGATGAGACGTTGCGCTAACAATCTTGGAAGATTTCGGCAAAAAGATGCCGTTACTGGCATGGTCTATATTCAGGCCAGCTTTGGCCAATATCGGGTGATTATAAAAGTTCTTAGGTAAAATATGATGTGCTTCATAGCCTGACCATTTCGTTGATCGCGGAAGTCCCATCTCCTCCATCATGTTACGCCCGAGTCGGGCACCGTCGCCGGCTACAACTTTACCAGTGGGGAAAAACCGGGGGCAAGGCTTCAGACCGAGGGGGTCGATGAGGTCAGTCGGAACGTCGACATAGCCATGTGAACGTTCCCCACCCGCCAACCCGATCGGATCCGGCGACAGATACTGCCCGGTTTCCGGGTCGTAATAGCGGTGGCGGTTGTAGTGGAGGCCGGTTTCGGGGTCGTGCCACTGGCCGGGGAAGCGCAGGGGGCAGTCGGTGGCGGCGTCGGGGTCCGGGGTGGCGTTGTCGTTGACGGCGCCCCAGGGGTCGTGGGCGGCGGCCCAGCCCAGGCGGCCGTCGGGGGTGACGAGTTCGCGGGCGAGGCCGATCTGGTCGGTGATCACATACCACAGCCGCTCGCCCTGCTGGCGGGCGACAGGCACGATCTCGCCCGGGGCGTAATGCCAGAGCGTGGCCCTGGCGGCATCGGGCCGGCCGGCCGCATCCAGCGGCAGTTCGGCCACCAGCCGGTCGCCTTCCCAGAGATAGCGGACGGCGTCGGGGGTGGCTGCGCTCGCCGCCCTGACGCCCGCCGCGCTGCCGCCCGCATCGACGCGGCGGCGCAGGATGCGGCGGTCGAGCGCGTCATAGCCATAGGCCCAGCGGCTGCCGTCGGGGCGGGTGACGCCGGTCAGCCGGTCGCGATCATCCCAGACATAGCGCCAGATTTCCGGGCGGAAGCCCGGGCGGTCGGTGCGCCGGGTGACCAGGCGGCCGCGGGCGTCATAGGCATAGCGGGTATGGCCGCGGGCCAGGATCGCGCCGCCGGGGCCCAGCCGCCACCGGTCCAGGCCGGTAGATGGGGCGATGTCGGGCGGGGTGCCGGGCCGTGCCGCAGTGGTCTCGGCCCCCTCCGGCAGGTCGCGGCCGCGGCCGGCCAGGTTGCGGGCGGCGTCGTAGACGAAGGCCTCGACCTGGGCCGAGCCCTGGGGCCGGCCGGGCAGGGCGCGGGTGATCTGGCCGCGGCCGTCATAGGTGAAGCGCTGTTCGGGCCAGCGGGCATCGCTGATCGCCACCGGCTGGCCGGCGACGTCCCAGCGCCAGCGCCGGTCGACCACCGCCCGGCCATCCGCCCTGCCGATGACGCGCTGGCCGGTCAGCCGGCCGGCCGCGTCGTGGCTCTGGGCCAGGGTGAAGCCCTGCGGGTCCTGGCGCAGCGTCTCGCGGCCCAGCGCATCGAAGCTGAAGGCGAGCGCCCCGGGGCCGGCGGTCAGGCCCTTCAGCCGGCCGGCCGGATCCCAGGTGAAGCCGGTGGCGCCCCAGGGGGTCGTCACCCGGCTGCGCGGCCCGGCGCCGGCATGGCTGATCGCCACTTCCAGCCCGTCCTGGATTTCGGCCACCACCCGGCCCAGCGCATCATGGCGCCATTCGGTGACATGGCCGCCCTCTTCGGCGCGCACCGGCCGGCCGGCGGCATCCCAGCCATAGCGGCGGATGCCCGAGGCGGTTTCTTCGGCGATCAGCCGGTCGGCCTCGTCATAGCTGAAGCGGCGGATGTCGCCATCCGGCTCGTGCCGTTCGATCATCCGGCCGGCGGCGTCGCGCAGATAGGTCCAGCTGCGGCCGCCGAAATCGGTCTCGGCGATCAGCCGGCCGTTGCGGTCCCAGGTGAGCGTCGCGGTCTCGCCCAGCGGGTTGGTGATCGCGACCGGCCGGGCGTCGCCGTCATAAGCGATGCGATAGGCGGCACCGGTCGCATCCACCGTCTCGCGCAGCAGATCGAAGGCGCCATAGACATTGCGGGTCTCGCGGCCCAGGGGATCGACCAGCCGGGTGAGATTGCCCTCGCCGTCGTATTCGGCCGTGATCCGACCGCCATCGGGCAGATCCGCCGCGATCCCCCGGCCGCGATCATCGCGCTGCAGCCGGGTGACGGCGCCGGCGGGGTCGATGCTGACCATCACCTGGCCCAGCCGGTCATAGGCGAAGCGGCTGGTGGCGCCCGTGGGATCGGTGATCGCACTCACCCGGCCGGCGGCGTCATAGCTGAGCCGGGTGACGGCGAAGGGCTGGCCGGCGCCGGGGCCGGCGGCGATGGCGGTCACCCGGCCGGCGCCATCATAGCGCCAGCGCATTTCGCCGCCTTCGGGGTCGATCGCCGCGGTCAGCCGGCCCGTGTCGTCGCGGGTCTGGCGCCAGCGATTGCCCAGCGCATCGGTGATCGCGACCGGGCGGCCAAGGGCGTCGTAATCCAGAATCTCGGTGCTGCCGTCGGGATGGGTGATGCCGGTCAGATTGCCGAAACGGTCATGGGTATAGCGGCTGCGCCGGCCCAGCGGGTCGATCACGGCTTCCAGGTCGCCGCGCGGCCCCCAGATCTGTTCCGTGACCCCGCCTTCGGGATCGACGCAGCGGATCAGCCGGCCCAGCGCATCATGGGTGTGGGTGGTGACCGCGCCGTCATCTGCCAGGCAGGTGACGGTGCCCGCCGCATCGTCATAGGCGAAGCGGGCACCGTAGAGCCCGTCGGCGGCGCGGGTTTCGACCACCCGGTCGGCATCGTCGTAGAACAGCTCGGACCAGGTGCTGCCGCCATCCGACCAGCGGGTGACCCGGCCTGTGGCATCGGTTTCATAGCGATAGATGCCGGTGGTGCGCGCATCGACGAAGGTCAGATGGCCGCGCGCATCGAAGCGGCAGGTCAGCAGGCGGATCGGCGAAAAATCGGCACCGGCCGGGTCCGAGACCAGATCGACCGACAGATAGCGGCCGTCGGGCAGGGTTTCGACCCGAAGATGATGGCCGTCGGTATGGCGCACGGCGCGCAGCCGGCCGGCGGGGTCGCGGTCCAGATCGATGCGGTTGCCATGGGCATCGCCCATCGCGATCACATGGGCCGGCGGGGCGGCATGGTCGTTGGCGGGGGCGAGCGCGTCGCGCGCCCGCGCGCCCTGAAGCGCCAGCCGGGCCGGCTCCACATCCGGCGTCGGGAAGGCCCACCAGCGGCCCGAAGGCAGGTCGCGGATGGTGGTCTCGGGCCCCCGCACCTCCATCACCCAGCCCGGATGCAGCGGGTTTTCGCCATCGCCCCAATGGCCGGGCCAGGGGAAGGCCAGTTCGCTGCCGTCTTCGGTCAGCCAGACCAGGGCATCCTGGCCGGCATCATGCAGCAGGCGCTGCGACCAGCTGTCGGTCCAGCGCCGGCCGAAACCGCCGGTGGCGCCTGCCGCACCCGACCGGTGCAGGCGGGTCAGTTCCAGCGGCAGCACGCCCGGAACGGCGATGTCGGTGCGCCAGTCCACCCAGTCGCCGGTCGCCATGTCGACCGGATCCTTCAGGAACTGGCGGATGCGGCCGGGCATGCCGCGCGCGGCCTGAGCCATGCGTCGCGCGCCGGCAGAGGCCAGGCCCCGCGCCCGGGTCATGCCGGTCACGATGGCGCGCGAGGCGCCGCGGATCGACTGGCCGGCACCGCGGATCGCGGCCTTGAGCCCGCCGCGCCCGGCCAGCTTGAACAGCCCCTTCACGCCGCCCGGGCCGATGAAGCCGGCGGCGATCACCAGCACCTCGGCCCAGAGCGGGATGCCGTCGTCGATCTCCATCACCGTCGCCTGGGGGCCGCCGATCTTCACATCGTCGGAGCCTTCGGTGATCTTGGCGTCGCACTGGATCTTGTCGCCCTCGCGCGCCGCGTTCCAGTTCTCGGCGAAGACGATTTCCGAGCCCTGGGCCACGGGGGCGTTCGGGGTGGGTTCCTTCGAACAGCTCGCCTGGCCATCCATGGCGATGGCGAGCGGGCGGTTGTTGACCAGCACCGTGGGCGCACCCACGGTGATCGCCCCTGTCGATGGCCCCATCATACTGTCGCCGATGGCCGAGCCGATCGATTCGGTGGCGTAGGAAATCGCCGCCCCGGCCACCGCCCCCAGGATCAGCGCGCCGAGACCGCCGGTCGCGACCGCAAAACCGATGGCGAGGCCGATGCCGATGCCGATCGCGGCACCGATCAGGAACCCCGCCAGCTTGTGGGAATGGGCGATGGCGTCCCCGACGCGTGCCGCGCGGCCCATCGGCTCAGGCCTTCCGGAAGCTCTGGATCACCGCCAGCAGGCGGTCGCGCAGGGCCGGCGCCATGTCGACCGGCTTCGTCGCCGTGAAGATCAGCGCCCGGCCATCGGCCTCCACCGCCGCCAGCAGCTGATGGACCAGGCCCTTGTCGGATTTCCACCGCACCTCATAGGCCTCGATCGCCTGATCCCCGATCTCCAGCGGATGGCGGGCGAGCAGCGAGAAGGCCTTCAGCTCCTTGCCCATGCGCTTCACTTCCGCCTCGGCATAGGCGCGGATATCGGTCGCCGGCGGCAGCGGCTCGCGGGTCACCACCAGCGACAGCCCCTGAGACTTCGCCCCCGGGGGCGCGAAGACGTTGACCGACTGGTCCTCCCAGTCGGTGGGCAGATCGAGATGGCCTTCCTGAAGGGCGTACATGGGGCGGGGTCATCCGTGAATGATGGTGGGAAAGAAGACGAGGGCGTTATTTCGTGTGGAGGCCGGGCGGTGCGAAGCCGGGCGTACCGCCGGGGGCGGCCGCGTCGGAGAAGGTCACCGGTTTCAGCACCTCTCCCGACAGCACCTTCGCGCCGGCATCGAGCACCGCATCGCCCGTGCCGCCGTCTTCGGTACCGTCGCCAAAGGGCACCGCGCCGCCCATCAGCGCGCCGATCGCGACCTGGGCCGGATCGGCGCCGCCGGCCACCTGGGCCAGGCCTTGGGTTGCGGCGTCGGCCAGGCTGCCCGACAGGCCCATGCGTTCCATGGCGACCGCGCGGGCGCGTTCGGCCATGCGGGCGCCGGCCCGGCGCAGCAGGTCGGCGGCGGCGACGTCCGGCGCCTGCACCAGCCGGGCGGCCATCGGCAGGATGTCGGGGGTCAGTTCCTGAAGCGGCAGCGTCATGCCGCCGGCCACGGCGTCCTGAAGCCCGCCGAAAAGGCTGCCGACACCCCCGGCCGCGCCGCCCGCCAGATCGCCTGCTGCCCCGGCCACCGGCCCCAGATCCGCGGCATAGCCCTGGGCCACGGCGGCGCCGCCGCCCTGGATCGCCTGGGCGGCCTTGCTTTGCAGGGCGGCTTCGGCCGCGCGCGCGATCGCCGGCGGCAGTTCGGGGACGATGTCGGTGCGGTCGCGGGGGCCGAGCATCGGGGCCGCGACCTCGGTGATGGCACCCAGCGCATAATCCTTGATGCCCTGATGGCCGCCCATCACCGGTGCGCCGACGCTGTATCCGGGAAAGGACATGGGGGAGGGGTCTCCTGCTATGGCTTCAGATGTCACTCGCAGTTGAGCAGCACGACCTTGCCGTTGACGGCGACGCCTTCGGCCGAGACGGTCACGTCGTTGCTCTCGCCGGCATCGACCGTGTGGACCACCTTGCCCTTGGCGACCACGCCTTCGCCGTCGACGGCGGTGAAATTGCTCTCGTCGCGCAGGGTCACGATCTTGGCGGTGGACGAGATGATCACGCCCCCGGCCGACAGATCGATGAAATGGCCGTTGGTGAATTCGATCCGCACCCGCTCTCCATCCAGGATGATCCGGCTCTGCTTGTGCTGGATCAGGATCGAGGCCTGCGTCATCACGATCTCGCTGTCGCCCACCCGGCTGCCCCAGAGCGTGCCGGTATCCTGGGTGGAGACATTGGCGGTGTTGACCATGCGGTTGCGGCCGACCAGCTCGGTCTGGTCGCGCTGGGCGCGCATCATCAGCTCTTCCGCCCCGGCCAGATCTTCGAAGGTCATCTCGTTGAAGCCGCCGCCGCCGGGGCTGGATGCCGATTTGAAGGCGGTGCGGGTCTTGGTCGCGGGCAGGGTCAGGGGCGGCATGGTGCCGGCATTGGGCACGATGCCGATCGCGAGCGGTCGGTCGGGGTCGCCTTCGACGAAGGAGACCATCACCTCCATGCCGATGCGCGGGATGGTCTGCGCGCCCATATTGCGCCCGCCCCAGGGCTGCATCACCCGCAGCCAGCAGGATGAGCGGTCGTCGCCGGTGGCATAGCGGTCCCAGGGGAACTGCACCTTGATCCGGCCATAGCGGTCGGTGTGGATTTCTTCGCCCGCGGGCCCGACCACGGTTGCGGTCTGGATGCCGTCGATCCGCGGTTGCGGGGTGGTGCGGGCGGGCACGAAACCCACCTCCACCGGCAGGGCGGTGAAGCTGTTCTCGTAGGTCGGCGGCCGCCGGTCAGGCCCCGTGTCATAGGTGGTGTCGATCGCATGATGGCGGATGCGCACCACCGCATAGCCGCGCCCGGCCTCGTCGGCCGCCGGATGGCCGAAGATGGTGAACGACAGCGCCGGGGCCAGGTCGCGGGCGGTGGAGGCCGCCTGCACCGTGTCATGGCCGGTTTCCATCGCCTGCATCCGCCGCCGGCTGATCCGGGCGCCGGCATCGCGGGTCTGGAAACGGGCATGCCAGTCATAGATCTCGAAGGCGCGGTTGGTCTCAAGCGGCGTGACCGAGGCGGCCTCGCTGGCGAGATCGGTGCCGGGCATCTCGAAATTGTAATCCGACCCCGCCCAGCGCCCGGGCACGAAGCGCCAGGCATGGCGCCAGCGGGTGACGTTGTTCAGGTCGACATCGGTCGCGGCATAGCGCAGCTCCTGCTCGGGCACCGGCACATAGGCATGGGCGCCGTCGGCAAGCGTCAGCACATGGGCGCCGTCGTCGGTATGGGCGAAATAGTAGAAGATGCCGTCTTCTTCCAGCAGCCGCGAGACGAAGGCGAAGCTGCTTTCGCGGTACTGGACGCAATAGTCGCGCTTGGGCGGCGTGTTGAGAACGCCCGAGAAATCGTAATCCCGGAAGCCGAATTCACCGAAGATCTCTTCCAGGATGTCGAGCGTCGACTTGTCCTGAAAGATCCGGCAATCGGTCTTGTGGGTCAATTGCCAGAGCCAGGGGCGCACTTCCAGATGATAATAGCGCTGGCCCTTGGCGATGGCCGCCCCCGCCACCACCCGCTCGACATGGCCGCTCCACGGCCGGCGGCTGCCGTCGGCACGCTCCAGCGTGAAGGATACCCTGTGGCCGACCAGCTCGGCCGAAGCGATGTCGTCGCGCTTGGCGCGCACCGTCAGCTCGAAGCGGAAGGGCTCCGACAGGGCCTCTTCGCCGACCAGGCGTTCAAGCAGCAGCATGTCGGGCCCGAGCGGGCTGTCGATGGTGAGCAGGCGGCCGTCCTGGATCACATCGCCGAAGAGTGCCGCCAGATCGCCCGATCCGAAAGACGGCGGGCTGGTGAGGTCGGTCATCGGTTCAGGCTTCCATTGCGGCCGGAACGGGCGGATGCGCCGGGGCCAGCATCTCGATCGAGGCGGCGACAAGGGCGGTCAGCGCCACAAGCCGCGCCATCGGCGGCAGGTCGGCCTGCTGCACCGGGCGGCGGATCAGCGTAGTGGTGCTGCCATTGTCGCCGATGAAGCCGCGGATCGCCGCGGCCGGCACGCTGCCGCCGGCTTCCGCCGCGGTGCGGCCCAGCCGGTCGACATAGGCGCGGAAGGCGGCATCGCCCGGCCGGCCCTCGCCCAGATGCCAGAAGCGCAGGCCCGCCTCGGCGCGCACCGCGCAGGTGATGCCGCGGGTGACGGTGGTCTCGGCCGCGCCATGGGCGGCGGGCGCGGTGTCGCGGGCGGCACCGGACCAGGCAAGCCGTGCCCGCCCGCCGGGAGAGGGGGCGGCGGCGCGCAGCTCGTCGTGCAGATAGGTCAGGATCCGGCCGAAGGGCTCGATCCGCGGCCAGATCTCGTCGATCGCGGGCGGGGTTTCGGCACGCAGCGCCGTGTCGACCACCACGGTCAGGTCGAAAAAGGTGCGGTGCAGGCGGTTCAGGGTGTCGTCGAGGGCCATCGGTCGGGTCGTCCTATTCAGCGGAAGGCGGGGTGGGAGACGCGGCAGCGGCCGGATCTGCGGCCAGGGGATCGCCTGCCAGCGGTTCAGCAGGCAGCGGATCGCCCAGCCCGCGGACCACGCCGCCGAGCGAGCGGATCATGCCGCCCATTTCGGCCATGCCGCCGTCGGAGGATCGCACCACCACCCGCCCCGGCGGGCGATTGGCGGCAACGGCGCGGCTGAGCGCCGCACGGGCCTCGGCCTCGGCCGGATCGGCGGCCTCGTCGCGTGTGCGCAAAGCGGAAAGCTGTACGGTCAGCGCATCAAGCTGCCGCGCGCGCAGCGTGCGGTCCCGCTCGGCCTCGGCGGCCAGCGCCTCGGCCTTCAGCGCGATGGCGCGGGCGGTTTCGGCACGGCTGGCGGCGTCCGGCAGCAGCGGCGGCGGCAGCACGTCCGAGGTTCCGGTGGCGAAGCCGCCGCCCGACATCTTCATCGTGGCCGCAAAAGTCTTGGGCGGCGCGCCGGTATCGAAGCTCGCAACCGGCGTGCCGGCCTCTTCGGGCCGGTCCAGCCCGGCCAGATCGGCGCCGGAACAGGCGGCCCAGACAGGGGCCGCCGCCAGAACGACGGTGAGCGAGCGCAGACGTCTGGTCCTCGGAGACATGGCGTGCCGGGGTTTGTGACGGAGGAGGGGGGGGAGATAGAGGGTCCGGCCAGAAGGGGATCCGGGCAGCACGGGAATCCGAGCGGGAGAGGGGCCGCGGGCGCAGCCGGCGCGGGCGGCCCCATGAACGGCATCGGATCCCATGGTGATCGGGCAGGATGGCCCGATCATGCGTGACCGGTCAGGACTTCCGGGTGGTGGCGATGTCGTAGCCGGCGGCGATGTTGTTCAGCGGCCGGTTGTTGGCATCGTAGGTGGTGTACTTCATGTCCACGCGGGTGAAGTTCAGCGTGATTTCCTCGACCGGGCGATCGCCCGAGGTGTTGATCTGGTACCCGCTCACCAGCGTGTCGGTGAGGGTGTATTCCATGTAGGTGTTGCCAGGATTGCCCGTGGTGACCAGGTGGATCTGGATCTGCTTGCCCTGATTACCGGTGGCGGCGGCCTCGAACAGCTTCAGCGACGAACCGTCCATCAGCTTGGTGATGTGCACTTCGCCGATCACCGGCTCCGAGGCTTCGCGGTTCTGGGCCGAACCAGAGGGGGTGGAGACTGCCCGGTGGGTGCCCCAGGTCATCGACGACACGTCGATCCAGTTCTTGTGGGTCTCGTGGGTGGCGTCACCCTGAATTCCCTCGATATTCAGATAGATCATTGCGTTCCTCTACGCCTCTTTCGGGTTCATGGATGCCGTTTCCGGAGCAAGCGGGAAGTACCTCTTATTTCGAGGCTCGCAGTTTCCGCCGGTTCCCGCTAACGTTTTTTCACTGAGTCCGAAATTGAGTCAATGGTCGTTTCGTGAAATCCGGTTTTTACCTCTGAACATTGCGTCACGTCTTTCAATTAACAGCTTATTAACCTTTTTTGGTCACAGGCCCGACGGCAGAGTGAGGCAGGCTGCGGGCTTCGGAACAGGTGCCCGGATGTGCAACCCAGAGGTTGGTGAAGATGAAATCAACACTCCGTAACGTGTTTGTCGGCGGCTGTCTGATGCTCTGCCCCCAGGCACTGGCGGCGGATCCCGAGGGCGCGCGTATGGCCGCCCCGCATTTCGGAACGGTGCAGCTGACCAGCGGCTTCGTACAGGACCCCTATCCGGTGGGCGTGATCGGCGGCGGCACCGTGCCGGCGGCGGATTTCGTGGCCGGATGCCCGGGATTCCTGGGCGGCGATCGTCCGGATCTGGTTCTGGATTTTCAGGCAGGTAACCGGCCGCTGCATCTTTATGCGGTTGCCGCCAGCGATACGGCCCTGGTGGTGGGCTTCCCCGACGGCAGCTGGCGCTGCGCCGATGACGGGGCGGCGGGGGATCGCAACCCGGCGCTGACCATCGATGCCCCGGCCTCGGGCCGCTATGCGATCTGGCTGGCGGGGGTCGAGCGTCGGGATCTGCCGGTGCCCGGTGCCGTGATCGTGAGCGAAGTGGAACCTTATCGCTGACGGGTTCCATGACAGTTTTGACGGGTTTTATCTGCTGTGCCGGAACGACCCTAAAAATGCTCCACCCGGTCACAGGCACTTTTGCCTATCACTGAGAAAGCGAGACGACAGATTTCCCTGTGGCGTGGCAATTCGCGCAAATGCAGGAAAACCGCCGACTCGGACAGACACCTCGCACCGCGTTTCAACGACATCTGATGCTTTGGATGACCGATGATCGCGGAAAGATGACTGAACGATGACTGTCACAGCCCCCGAAGGTGACCGCGATGCACATGCGGGGGTCTTGTCACACCAGACAGGAAAGCCCCATCCGGTGCCGCCCAGTCCGAAACCCGACCCGGCCGTTCAGGCCCTGCTGGAGCCGATTGCAGGGGCCCGCCCCGCGGGTGAGGACCCGCGCGAGGATTACCGGGTCGATGCCCCGTTCCGGCGTCTGAAGGATCTGCGCTCCGCCGCCCGCGCCGCCGAACGTGCGGCAGAGGTGGAGGACGAGCCCCAGGCGCCGGCCGAACACTGGCCCGAGATCGACCGGCTGGCGGCGGATGTGCTGCGCCACAAGGCCAAGGATCTGGAGGTGGCCGGGCTGCTGATCGAGGCCGAGGTGCGGCTCAACGGCTTTGCCGGCCTGGCTTTCGGTTTCGACGTGGCGACCGGCCTGATCCGCGATTTCTGGGACGGGCTGTGGCCCGCCCCGGATGAAGAGGGCATCGCCTCGCGCGTGCGGCCGCTGATGGCGCTGAACGGCGAAAGCGGTGACGGCGTGCTGGTCCAGGCGATCCGCAAGGTGCCGGTGCTGGGGCCGCAGGGCCGCGGCATCGCCCTCTGGCAGATCGATCAGGCGGTGGAACTGGGCCGGCTGGAGGCGGATCGCCGCGAGCAGCGCCTGGCCAAGGGTGCCGCCAGTATGGCGATGATCGAAGCCGCCGGCCGCGAGATGACCAGCGCCGATATCGATCGTGCCCAGGCCGGCATCGCCGCCGCCCGCGCGGCGCTGGCCCGGCTGGATGCAGCACTCGATCAGGCCGCCGGCCGCGACGCGCCGCCGCTGGCCCGCATCCGTCAGGTGCTGGAGGCGGCCGAGCAGGGGCTGCGCCTGGGGCTTGGCGCCCGCGCGCCCAAGACGCCCGAGCCGGCTGCGGAGATGGTTGCCGCCCCCGGTGACCGGCCGGCCGCAGAGGCGCTTCCGGCTGCCGCTGCAGCCGCTCCCGTGCCGGCCGGCATGGCCCTGCCGGTCACGGCGATCGCCACCCGCGAGGATGCCTTTCGGGTGATCGAGGCGGTGGCGGGGTGGTTCCGCACCGCCGAGCCGCATTCGCCCATCGCCTACACGCTGGAGGAGGCCGTCCGCCGCGGCCGCCTGCCGCTGACCGATCTGATCACCGAACTGATCCGCGACGAGACCGCCCGGCGCGATTTCCTGATCGCCGCCGGGATCAAGCCGGCCGACGCCGCCTGATTGCCATCTACGGCCCCGCCGACGCTCCGCGTCCATCGGGGGCACCCACGAGGAAGACCATGTCCGCGACCAGTATCCATGAAAAGCTGAACCGGGTGCGCAAGCCCCGGGTTCACATCACCTACCAGGTCGAGACCGAAGGCGCCGTCGTCGACAAGGAACTGCCCTTCGTCATCGGCGTGCTGGGCGATTTCTCGGGCGATCCCGATCCCGACCGGCCGCTGGCGCCGCTGCGCGACCGCAAATTCGTGCAGATCGACCGCGACAATTTCGACGACGTCATGGCCCGCATCGCGCCGCGGCTGGACCTGCGCGTCGAAAACACGTTGGCCGGCGACGGCAGCGAAATGGCGGTGCATCTCAACTTCGCCAGCCTGGACGATTTCGAGCCCGGTGCGGTGGTCCGCCAGGTGGAGCCGCTGCGCCGGCTGCTGGAAACGCGCGAGAAGCTGCGCGACCTGATGGGCAAGGTCGACCGCTCGGAAGAGCTGGAAGACCTGCTTGAACGCGTGCTGCAGGACGACGCCCGGCTGGCCGAGCTGTCGGATGCCCTGGGTGTTCGCGCCCCCGCCGACCACAAGCCCGGGGAGTAAGGTCCATGTCCGTGATCCGCGAAGAGAGCCGCGCCGCCGAAGCCGGTCTTGCCGACGCCCCGGTCTCGCTGCTCGACCAGGCGATTTCCGCCACCCGCCAGACCGATCGCGACCGTGCGGAGGAACTGCTGCGCGCGCTGACCGAAGAGGCGCTGAAGGGCACCGTCCGCTATTCCAAAAACCTGACCCAGACCATCGACCGCGCGATCAAGGCGATCGACGAGAAGCTGTCGGAACAGCTGGGCCAGATCATGCATCACGAGAAATTCCAGAAGCTGGAAGGCTCGTGGCGCGGCATGCACCACATGGTCAACTTCTCCGAGACCGGGCGCATGCTGAAGATCCGCATGCTGAACGTGTCGAAGCGCGAGCTGCACCGCGACCTGACCCGGGCGGTGGAGTTCGACCAGAGCCAGCTGTTCCGCAAGATCTACGAGAACGAGTTCGGCACCCCCGGCGGCGAGCCCTATGGCGCGCTGATCGGCGATTACGAATTCACCGGCAGCCCTGAAGACATGGAGCTGCTGGGCCAGGTCTCCCACGTTTCGGCCGCGGCCTTCGCGCCCTTCATCTCGGCGGCCTCGCCCAAGATGTTCGGCTTCGACGACTTCACCGAACTCACCCGGCCGCGGGATCTGGAGAAGATCTTCGAATCGACCGAATACACCAAGTGGCGCAGCTTCCGCGACAGCGAGGACAGCCGCTTCGTGACGCTGACCATGCCGCGGGTGCTGGCGCGCCTGCCCTATGGCCGGCACACGAAGCGCGTCGATGCCTTCGATTTCGAAGAGGCGCCGCTGGATGATCGCGGCCACCGCAAGGCCATGGATCACGGCGATTACTGCTGGATGAACGCGGCCTATGTGATGGGCACGCGCCTGGCCGAGGCCTTTTCGATGTATGGCTGGTGCACCGCGATCCGCGGCGCCGAGGGCGGCGGCAAGGTCGAGGGCCTGCCCTTCGACACCTTCGTTTCCGACGACGGCGATCCGGATGCCAAATGCCCGACCGAGGTCGGCATCACCGACCGGCGCGAGGCCGAGCTGTCGCGGCTGGGCTTCCTGCCGCTCTGCCATTACAAGAACACCGACTATGCGGTGTTCTTCGGGGCCCAGACCACCCAGCGGCCCAAGACCTATGACCGGCCCGAGGCGACCGCCAATGCCGCGATCTCGGCCCGGCTGCCCTATATCATGGCCACCTCGCGCTTCGCCCATTACCTGAAGGTCATGGGCCGCGACAAGATCGGCTCGTTCATGGAGGCCGAGGATTGCGAGGCCTGGCTGAACCGCTGGGTGATGAACTACGTCAACGCCAACAAGGACAGCGGCCCCGACATGAAGGCCCGCTATCCGCTGGCCGAGGCGCGGGTGTCGGTGAAGGAAGTCCCCGGTGCCCCCGGCACCTACAACGCCGTCGCCTGGCTCAGGCCCTGGCTGCAGATGGAAGAGCTGACGACCTCGCTGCGCATGGTCGCCCGCATCCCCGGCAGCGGCAACTGACCGGGGGCCGGTTCCCATGTCCGTCTCCCTGCCTCTCAGTACCGGGACCGCGCCGCCGCTGCGTGCCACGGCGCTCCGGCCGCTGATCGATCGGGTCATCGCCCTGATCGATGCGGCGATCGGCCGCCAGCTCGACCGGATCCTGCATCACCCGCGGATGCAGGCGCTGGAGGCGGCCTGGCGCGGGCTGGCGCTGGTGGTGGAACGGGCGGGCCGGGCGCGGTCGACCAAAGTGCGGGTGCTGGATGCCGGCTGGGACATGATCTGCCGCGATTTCGAGCGCGCGGTCGAATTCGACCGCGCCGAGATGTTCGCCAAGATCTACGAGGACGAGTTCGGCAGCCCCGGCGGCGAGCCCTTCGGCGTGCTGATCGGCGCCTACGAGCTGATGCATCTGCGCGACGAGGGCCACCCGACCGACGACGTCACGGGGCTGAAGGGCATGGCGACGGTGGCGGCGGCCGCCTTCGCGCCCTTCATCGCCGGCGCCCATCCGCGGCTGCTGGGCCTCGACCGGTTCGAGGCGCTGGGCCGCGGCTTCGATCCGGGCGATTTCGAGGGCGCGGATCATGTCCGCTGGCGGGGGCTCAGGATGGGAGAGGATGCCCGCTTCCTGGGGCTGACCTGCCCCCGGATCCTGCTCCGCCGGCCCTGGGGAGAGGACCCCGGCCGCATCGACGGCTTCCGCTATGTCGAGGACGTCTCGGGCCCCGATGCCGGCAAGTATCTGTGGGGGGTGGCGGCCTTCGCTTTCGCCCTGGTGCTGATCCGCGCCCATGATGCCACCGGCTGGTTCGCCGACATCCGCGGTGCCGCCCGCGATCACGAGCTGGGCGGGCTGGTGCGCGAGCTGCCGGCCGATCATTTCGGCACCGACCGCCCCGATATCGGGCTGAAGCCGCCGGTCGACGTGCAGCTGACCGATGCCCAGGACAAGCGGCTGGCGGATCTGGGGCTGATCGCGCTGGCGCCTGCCCGCGACACGCCCTGGGTGGTGTTTCACGGCAACCCGTCGCTGCAGCTGGCACGGCCCTATGACCGCGAGGCGGCGAGCGCCAATGCCCGGCTGTCGGCGATGTTGCAATACATGCTCTGCGTCAGCCGTTTCGCCCATTACGTCAAGGTCATCGGGCGGGATCGCGTGGGCAGTTTCTCCGATGCCGCGGCCTGCGAGGAATATCTCCGCCGCTGGCTGCTCGGCTATTCGATCGCGAGCGACACCGCAACGCCGGAACAGAAAGCGCGCTATCCGCTTCGGGAATGTGCGGTCTCGGTGCGCGAGTCCCCCGGTCGCCCGGGCATCTATGACTGCACCATCCATCTCAGGCCGCATTTCCAGCTGGACGAGGTGAGTTCGGGCTTTCGCCTGGTCACCTGGTTCGTGGCGCGGGGGCTGCCCCAGTCATGATGCCGCCCACGACCACGACCGGCCGGACCCCTGTGGCCAGGCAAGACAAAAGACCGGATCTCGGGATGAAGATGATGACCTCCACCGCCGATATTCACGGTGCTGCGGCACTGCTCCAGGCGGGTCTGCTCGACGAGGCGATCGATGCCCAGCTCCTGCGGGTGCGGGCGCACCCGGCCGATACCATGGCGCGCCATTTCCTGGCAGAGCTGATGGTGGCGGCGGGGGAGCTGACGCGGGCGGATCGCCAGCTCGACATGATCGCCGATCAGGCGCCGGAACAGGCGGTGGGGCTGGCGGGTTTCCGCCAGTTGATCCGCGCCGAACAGATCCGTCGCGAAGTGATGACCGAGGGCCGCGTGCCCGATTTCCTCGACACGCCGCCGCCCGCGGTCGCCAAGGCGCTGGAGGCGCTGGTCGCGATCCGCGCCGGCCGCCATGCCGATGCGGCGGCGGCGGTGATCGAGGCCGAAACCCTGCGGCCGCGCGGGGCCATCGAGGTGAACGGCGGCCGGGTCGATGATTTCCGCGATGCCTGCGACCTGACCGGGCCGGTGCTGGAACTGCTCACCGCATCCGGCCGTTGTTTCTGGGTGCCGCTCGAACGGGTGCGCCGGCTGGTCTTCCAGGCGCCGCGGCGGCTGATCGACCTGATCTGGCGGCCGGTGGAGATCGAGACCGAAGGCGGGCCCGACGGCATGGTCTTCATGCCGGCGATCTATGCCCTGACCGCCGACAGCGAGGATGCCGCCCTCAAGCTGGGCCGGCGCACCGACTGGGCCACCGGCCAGGGGCCCGGTGCGCCCCAGGCCGGGCCGATTTCCGGACGCGGCCAGCGCTGCTTCCTGGCCGGCGACGAGCTGATGCCGGCCCTGGAGCTGACGGAGATCCGCCGGCTCTGCCCGGCGGCCGGCAGCGGCGAAGGGGCGGCGTGATGCCGGCCGGGCGATCTTCCGCGGGCGGCCGGCGCGAGGCCGGATCGGTCCGGATGTCGATCCTGGACCGGCTGCTGGTCGATGACGAGCGCCTGGCCCCCGATGACCGCTTCACCACTGAGGCCTTCCGCGAGGGGCTGCGCCGCGACCTGGAAGACCTGCTCAACACCCGCCGCCGGCCGGTGGGCTGGGGGGCGAAACTGCCCGAGGTGGAAACCGCGCTCACCAATTACGGCATCGCCGATTTCACCGCCCAGCCGGTTTCGTCCGATGACGACCGCGAGCGGCTGCGCGCCGGCATCGAGGCGGCGATCCGCCAGGCCGAGCCGCGGTTCCGGGCGGTGGCGGTACATCTGTTGGACAATTCCGAAGCCGGTGACCGCACGCTTCGGTTGCGGATCGACGCCCTGGTCGCCGCCGAGCCGGCGCCCGAACCGATGAGCTTCGACGGCGTCGTCGACCCCGCCGACCGCGGCGTGCGGGTCACCGCCACCAGCGATGGCGGCCTGATATGAGGAGGGAGGGCGTCTCTCGAACCGGCTCCAACCGTGCATGCCGGTGTCCTGCACAGTCGCCGATGTTCTCCGGTGCCGGAGACGGTGTATCCGACAGTCTTCACGCGGAAAGGAACCTGGATCCCCGCCTTCGCGGGGATGACGGTATAGAGGGAATACAGAGTTCGGTCGGTGAAGAACATGACATGAGCGCCGGGTCCTGATCCGGATACTGTCGATGTCATACACGGCCGCCGGTGTTCCTCACACAACACTCACCACCGTCATCCCCGCG
>NZ_NYWI01000080.1:0-21119 GCF_002684955.1 Tistrella sp.
CTTCCGTTTTCGGTTGGTCCGCCCCGGGATCACCGGAACGGTACCGCGGTCGCGCAGGGACGCGCGGAGCCTGTCGGCGTCATAGCCCTTGTCCGCGATCAGGTAACGAGTTTTCGGCATCCTGGACAGCAGAAGATCCGCTCCTGTCATGTCGGACGCGTTTCCAGGCGTGAGCACGAGCGTATGAGGTCGTCCAAGAGTATCCGTCAGGAGGTGGACTTTGGTTGTCTGCCCGCCGCGCGATTTGCCGATCGCCTGAGATTTCGCCCCCCTTTTCCCCCATGTGCTGACCGATGGGCTTTCACATAGGTGGAGTCGATCGCCATTGACTTCGTCACGGCTCCGGATGCTGCCAAAGCCTCCACCAGACCCGTCCAGAAACGACGCCCGGACCACCGGTGGAAGCGGTTGTAGATGGTTGTCGACGGCCCGTATTCCGCAGGACAGTCACACCATCGGCACCCAGTCCGTAGCACGTGGATGATCCCCGAAATCACCCGTCGGTCATCCACACGCCGGGCACCCGGCTGGTTCTTGGGCAGGGGCGGCTCAAACTGCGCACTATTCGTCCGATAACCAGAAAAGCTGAGAGTTCTTCGTGGTTACAGACCACTGGAATCACATGATGATCTCATCATCAAGAGGTTGGGGTTTGACCCTAGGCCTGCCCCACACCGAACGTCTGCTACTCATAAGCAAACATCTGCTGGAGCAGCTCCGCGACCTCGCGGCAACGTGGCTCCGGCAGGCGTCCGAGCTGCTTTGCAAGGCGCGCCTTGTCCACCGTCCGTATCTGGTCGAGCACGACCTGTCCCTTCTTCCGTTGGAAGGTAACATCGACGCGGGTCGGGTAGTCACGTCGCACGGAGGTCATCGGCGCGATGATGACCGTGCGGATGTGGCGGTTCATCTCGTCCGGTGAAATGACCAGGCACGGCCGGGTCTTTTGGATCTCCGAGCCAATCGTCGGGTCGAGGTTCACCAGATACACATCATAGCGTCGGACATCGGCTACCACTCCCATTCCTCCTCGTCCCAGTCATGCGCCATCGTGTCGGGGACAAGCGGCAGGTCGTCCTTGGCTGCGGCCATCTTCGCGAACGCGCCGTCCCAGCCATCGCGTGTGCCTCGCGCCGGCGCCAGCACGATGACGCCATGCTCAACGCGCATCTCGATCTCGTCGCCGAAGCCGCATTCCTTGATGACCGAGCTGGGAATCCGCACGCCCTTGGAATTGCCAATCGGGATCAGGTTCACTTTCATCGCCAAATCCTCCTATGTAATTACAACGTAATTACTTCAGAAGATACTGTCAATGGGTCGCCCGGTCCGGCGACGACAGGGGCGGCGCGTCACCAGTCCGGAACGGGAGGGCGTTTCGGCGATCGTGCCAGCCAATGGTCAAGCCGATGCGCTTCCCCACCGGCCGTGATCACGGTGGCGAGGCAGCGCCGGTCATCCCCACTGGCTCCGCGTTACCGCTCCGTTGCGTCATAGAGGCCGGGAACGGTTTGGTCGCCCTGAGCGTCGAGCGCCCGAACGGCGAGATCAAACGCCGTACCGCGGTCGTCGGTATCTTTCCGGGCGAAGCCGCCATCACAAGGCTCATCGGCGCCATTCTCCTGGAGCAGGATGATGAATGGGCCGCCCAGGGGCCATCTTCAGGAGCCCCCTCACCCCCCCAACCCCAACTCCCCCGGCACCCTTTCATTCCCCGCCAGCTCCCCCGCCAGCATCCGCCCGGTGGTCGGGCCCAGGGTGAAGCCCTGGTGGCCGTGGCCGAAATTCAGCCACAGCCCCTTGTGGCGGGGGGCCCGGCCCACGATCGGCAGCATGCCGGGCAGGCAGGGGCGGTTGCCGAACCAGGCGTCGGTTTCGACCGGGGTGCCCAGGTCGAACAACTCGCCGGCAGCCATGCGGGCGCGGTCGATCTGGTGGCGGGGGGCGCCGGCGGTCAGGTCGGTGAGTTCCGCGCCGGTCAGCACCCGCAGCCCCTTGCGCATCGGTGCCACCACGATGCCGCGATCGGCGTCGATCAGCGGCAGGTCGGGGCCGCGGCCGCCGGTGAAATGCTGGTGATAGCCGCGCTTGAAGAACATCGGGATGCGATAGCCCAGCGGCCGGAGCAGGTCAGCGCTCCACGGCCCCAGCGCCACCACCACATGTTCGGCCTCGATCGGTCCGTCGGGGCCGTCGATCCGCCAGCCGCCGGCGGTCTGGCGGAGCGTGGTGGCATCGGCCGTGACCGTGGTGCCGCCGCGCGCGCTGAACAGCCGGGCATAGGCGGCGGTCAGGGCGCCCGGATCGGCGCAGCTCCAGGCATCCGTCCAGTGCACCGCCCCGGCAAGCCCGATGCGGAGCGTGGGCTCGGCCTGCGCGAGGTCCTGGCCGGTTTCGATCCGCGCCGCCACGCCGAACTCCCGCCGCAGCCTTTCGGCCTCGTGCACCGCCTGATCGAAGCTTCGGGGCCTGCGATAGACGTCGCGGAACCCGTCGCGGCGGATCAGATCCCCGGCGCCGGCCGCCTCGATCAGCGGCGCGTGATCCTCTCCGGCCTGGCGGATCATCGCGCTGTAGACCGCGGCGATGCGGCGATGGCTGGCGGGGGCGGAGGCGAGGAAATAGCGCAGCACCGGCCCCGCCCAGCGATGCAGCGACCCCGCCCGCCAGCGGACCTTGTCGTTGAAGCCCAGCGCCGCCGACAGGATCTCGCCCGCCTGGCGGGGGAAGGGATAGGGCTCCACCGCCTCCATCTGAATGATGCCGGCATTGCCGTAGCTGGTTTCCTCCCCCGCCGGACGACGGTCGGCCAGCGTCACCGCCACGCCCAGCCGCTGGAGTGCCAGGGCCGTGCCGACGCCGACCATGCCGGCGCCCAGAACGATGCAATCCTTCATAAAAATCAGATCCCCGATGACAGAAGACAATGAGAGGAAAGGTTATGCGCCCGTCTGAAGGTTATGCACCCGGCCGGAGGGGCGCAATCTCGCGGCAGGCGGCGAAGTCCCAGCCGCGGCCGGGGGCGGCGTCGATCAGCGCATGGGTATAGGCATGGCGCGGCGCCACCAGCACCCGGCCGGCGGGGCCCTGTTCCACCACCCGGCCCTGCTGCATGACGATCACCTCGTCGCAGATCTGGGCCGCCACCCGCAGGTCATGGGTGATGAACAGGATGGCGATGCCCAGCTCGTCCTGCAGCCGTTCCAGCAGTTTCAGCACCTGATCCTGCACCGAGACGTCGAGCGCGGAGACGGCCTCGTCGGCCACGATCACCTCGGGCTCCATGGCGACCGCGCGGGCGATGGCGATGCGCTGGCGCTGCCCGCCCGAGAACTGATGGGGATAGCGGTCCAGGGCATCGGCGGTCAACCCCACGGTTTCCAGCAGGTCACGGGCGCGGGTCAGCGCCTGATCGCGTGTCCGGCCGAAATTCATCGGCCCCTCGATCAGGCTGTCGGCGATCCGCCGCCTGGGGTTGAGCGAGCGATACGGGTCCTGAAACACGATCTGGATCTTCGCGCGGTGCCGGCGCATGGCCCCGGGTTTCAGATGGGTGATGTCGGTGCCGGCGAGGGTGACCCGCCCCTGGCCCGGATCGATCAGCCGCATCACGCAACGCGCCACCGTCGACTTGCCGGAGCCGCTTTCCCCCACGATGCCGATGGTCCGGCCGGGCTTAAGGGCGAAGCTCACATCCTCGGCCGCCCGCTTGGCCAGGGTCGGTTTCAGGAAGCCGCCGCTCCGATAGGTCTTGCCCAGGCCCGCCACGTCCAGCACCGGCGGGCGGGTTTGCGGATCCCGGGCCGGGCGCGGCCGCAGGCTCGGCACCGCCGCCAGCAGGGCGCGGGTGTAGTCGTGTTCGGGGGCGCGGAACAACCGTTCGGCAGGGGCGGTCTCGACCAGCCGGCCCTGGCGCATCACATGCACCGTGTCGGCGATTTCCGACACCACCCCCATATCATGGGTGATGAACAGCACCGCCGTGCCGTGCACCCGCTGCATCTCGGCGATCAGCGACAGGATCTGCTTCTGGGTGGTGACATCCAGCGCCGTGGTGGGCTCGTCGGCGATCAGCAGGGCCGGTTCCAGGATCAGCGCCATGGCGATCATCACCCGCTGGCGCTGGCCGCCCGACAGCTGATGCGGATAGGCCCGAAAGATCCGCGCGATATCAGGCAGATGCACCTGTTCCATGGCGTCCAGCACCCGGGCGCGCCGCTCGGCTCCCTTTAGTCTGGCATGGGTGTCCAGCACCTCGGCGATCTGGTCGCCGACCCGCATCACCGGGTTGAGCGCGGTCATCGGCTCCTGAAAGATCATCGCCATCCGGTCGCCGCGCAGGTTTCGCAGCTGGCGGGGCGTGCGGCTCAGAAGATCCGTGCCCTCAAGCGTGATCCCGCCGGACCGCAGCTTCAGCACGCCGGGCGGCAGCAGCCCCATGATCGCGAGCGAGGTCAAGGACTTGCCCGACCCGCTCTCGCCCACCAGGCAGGCGGTTTCGCCCTGTCTGATCTTCAGGCTGACGTCGTCGAGCACCGGCCGGGGGCCGGCGGCGGTCTCAAGATCGATGCACAGCCGGTCGATGGCGAGCACGTCTTCGGCCGTCTCGAAACCGGTGGTCTTGAACCTGGTCGTCATCGGCTCAGCCCTCCCGCCGGCGCATGCGCGGGTCCAGCATGTCGCGCGCCGCATCACCCAGAATGTTGATCGCCAGCACACACAAGGACAGCAGCAGCCCCGGCCAGAAGATCAGCGACGGTTTCAGCAGGAAATAGCTGCGCCCCTCGGCCATGATATTGCCCCAGCTGGGCGTTTCGGTGCCGATGCCGAGCCCCAGGAAGGACAGGATCGATTCGATCAGGATCGCCGAGGCGCAGATATAGGTGCCCTGCACGATCAGCGGTGCCAGCGTGTTCGGCATCAGATGCCGCCACAGGATCACCGGCATGCGGGTGCCCAGCGTCATCGCCGCCTCGACATAAGGCTCCTCGCGCGCCGACAGCACCACCGAGCGCACCAGCCGCACCACCCGCGGGATTTCCGAGAAGGTGATCGCCAGGATCACCGACAGAATGCTGGCGCCGTGGATCGCGACCAGCGCCACCGCCAGCAGCACCGGCGGGATCGCCATGAAGGCATCCATCACCCGCATGATCACCGCATCGGCGGTGCGGAAGAAACCGGCGACCAGCCCGATGACCAGGCCGGCCATGATGCTGACCGCCGCGGTGCCGATGCCGATCAGCAGCGACACCCGCCCGCCATGAAGCACGCGCGACAGAAGATCGCGGCCGAGCGCATCGGTGCCGAGCGGGAAGTCGCCCCCCGGCGGTTTCAGCCGGTTCAGCGGCGACAGCGCCAGCGGATCATGCGGCGCCAGCAGCGGCGCGAACAGGGTGGCGAGCAGGATGACCGCCAGCACCAGCACGGCCAGGCCGGGGACGATCAGCGCCGGCATCTGACGGATCGAACGGAACATCTCTGCCATCAATAGCGGATCCGCGGGTCGAAGAGGGTATAGGCAAGGTCGATCAGCAGGTTGACCAGCACGTACAACCCGCTGGTCAGCAGGATCATGCCCTGGATGACCGGGTAGTCGCGGGCCATCACCGCATCGATGGTCAGCCGGCCGATGCCCGGGATGTTGAACACGCTTTCCACCACCACCACGCCCGACAGCAGCATGGCGAAGCCGGTGCCCACCACCGTCAGCACCGGCACCGCGGCATTGCGCAGGCCGTGGCGCAGCAGCACCCGGGTCTCGCCCACGCCCTTGGCCCGGGCGGTGCGGATGAAATCTTCCCCCAGCACGTTCAGCAGGCTGGCGCGGGTCATGCGTGCGGTCAGCGCGACATAGGCGGCGGTGAGCGTCAGGGCGGGCAGGATGGCGTGACGCAGGAACTCCCCGAACCCGGCCGAGGGCGCGCGATAGCCCTGCACCGGCAGCCAGCGCAGATCGGCCGCGAAGATCTTGATCAGCACATAGCCGACCACGAAGGCCGGCACCGAGAAGCCGGCGACCGAGACGATCATCACCACCCGGTCGCCGATGCGGCCATGACGCCAGGCGGCGAAGGTGCCGAGCGGCACGGCGACCAGCACCGACAGGATGATGGTCAGCACGGCGATGTTGAGCGTCGGCCAGATCCGGTCGGCGATCAGCGCATTGACCGATGTGCCCGACAGAAGCGAGGTGCCGAGATTGCCCTGCAGCAGCTGCCCCACCCAGTGGATGAACTGCATAAGGATCGGCTCGTTCAGGCCCATGCTCTGGCGCAGCCGTTCGATCTGATCAGGGGTTGCGGCATCGCCGGCGATGATCGCGGCCGGGTCGCCGGGCGTCAGGCGCAGGATCAGGAAAACGATCAGCGCCACGATCGCCATCACCGGAACGACCGCGAGGATGCGTTTGAGGATATAGCCTGGCATGGGCTTGGGCTCCGGGCGGGCAGCTGCCCGGCCCGGCCCGCCGCAGGGCGGCAGGGCCGGGCCGGCGGATGGATCAGTCGGCGAGCTTCAGGTTCCAGAACACCGGAACCGCCGTCGGCAGCATGTCGGTCAACCGGTTGCTGCGCGCCTGCACGAAGGGATAATTGCCGAGCGGCACGAAGATCACCTGGTCCAGCACATGTTCCTGGATGCGGTGGGCCACCGCCTTCTGCGCCTCCAGCCCGTCGGCCTTGAGATAGGCGGCGCGCAGGGCTTCGAGTTCGGGATCGTTCGCCCAGCCGAACCAGCCGGTATCGCCGGTGGACGGCAGGATCGGGTTGATCAGCGGCGTGTTGGACTCGATCCCGCTGATGAAGCTGGTGAAGATGTTCCAGCCGCCCTCCGCCGGCGGCTTCTGGCTGGCGCGGCGCGAGACCAGCGTCTGCCAGTCCATGGCCTGAAGATCGACCTTGAACCCGGCCTCGCGCAGGGCAGCGGCGATCACCACCGGCGCGGTGCCGACGGTGCCCAGATCGGTCGCCTGCATGATCACCACCGGCGTGCCGTCATAGCCGGCCTCGGTCAGCATCTGCCGCGCCCGGGCCGGATCGCCGCCGGCCTTCAGGCTTTCAGACCCCGCCTCGCTGCCGAGCGGCGTCCCACAACCAAAGATCGCGCCACACAGCTTATAGTAGTCGGGGTTGCCGATCAGCGTGGCCATGACCTGTTCCTGGCCCAGCGCCGCCATCGCCGCCCGCCGCAGGCGGACATCGTTGAAGGGCGGGTGCTTGAAATTCATCCGCGCGAAGACCTGATAGCCCAGCGGATCGCGGGTCTCCACCGTCACATCGGGGCTCGATTTCAGAATGTCGAGCAGATCGATCTGGACGTTCTCGATCAGGTCGATCTCACCACCCATCAGCGCGCTGATCGCGGTCTGGCTGTCGGGCATCGTCACCCATTCGACCCGGTCGACATTGACGACCTTGGCCCCGGCGAGGCCGGAGGCCGGCTCGCTCCGCGGCTTGTAGCCGTCGAAGCGGTTGTAGACCACCTTCACCCCCGGCTGGAAATCCGCGCCCGAAAACACGAAGGGGCCGGAGCCGACATAATCGGTGATCGCCTGATCCGGCGGCGTCGCCGCCACCCGCGCCGGCATGATGAAGGCCGGCACCGAAGACGGCTTGGCCAGAACCTCCAGCAGCAGGGGGAAGGGTGTCGTCAGGGTCCAGACGACCTTGTCGTCACCCTCGGCCGCGATGCCGGCCGTGGCGGCCATCAGGAAGGCGGCGGCACCGTCGCGCGCGCCCCAGCGCTTCAGCGAGGCCACGACATCGGCGGCGGTCACCGGCGCACCGTCGTGGAAGCGCAACCCGTCGCGGAGCGTAAAGGTATAGACCAGTTTGTCATCGGAGATGGTCCAGTCCGCCATCTGCGGCCGGACCACACCCTCGCCATCACCCGCGACCAGCACGTCATAGACCATATAGCCGTGATCGCGGGTGATATGTGCGGTGCTGACGATGGGGTCGAGCATGCGCAGCCCCGAATGCATCACCGCCGTCAGGGTTTCGGCCTGCACCGGCCCCGCCATGGCCGCCAGCACGACGGCGGCGGCGGCAAGGCGGCACCCTGCCCCCTTCCCGGTCGTCCCTCTGTCGACCCTGCGGAAACGCCTGTTGAACCGCATGTCCAATGCCTCCTCTGTGCACCGCCGCATCGGGCGGCCATGCAGCACCCACGACCGGACCGCCGACGAGCCTGCTCCCCAGCCTCGTCCTTGCGGCCCGCTCGGCCCGCATGTCTTTTATAATGGACTTATGTTCCCCGTAATGATCAGCTTATTTTATTGAGGACTGATGTCAACGCCAATTCGGCACGCGCGCCGATGCGGCGCGCGTGGTGGGCAGGCGCTGTACGGGAAGAGGTGTCGGCGCGGCCGGCTATGCCGGGCAGAGATGAAGGGCGATCTCCGCCCCGCCGCCCGGCCGGTTGCGAAGCACCAGATCTCCGCCATGGGCAACCGCGATGGCCTGGACGACCGAAAGCCCCAGCCCCGTGCCGCCCGTGGCCCGCGACCGCGAGGAGTCGCCCCGCCAGAACGGGTTGATCGCGACCGCATCCATGTCCTCGGGGAAACCGGGGCCGCGGTCGAGCAGGCGGATGACCACGCCGCCATCGGGCAGCGGCGCGGTTTCGACGCGCAGCCAGCCGCCGCCGGCTGCATAGCGGCGGGCATTGTCGACCAGCGCCAGCACGGCCTGGCGAAGCCTCGACGGATCGGCGGAGACGGGGGCCGGCTGAAGATCGGTTTCGACCGTCAGGCCCTCCGCCTCCAGCATCGGCTGCGCGGCCGACAGAACCGCCGCCACCACCCCGGCCGCATCCAGCCTCTGGCGCTGCATCACCAGCTGCTGGCCGATCGCCAGCGACAGGGTGCGCAGATCCTCGACGATCCGGCCCAGACCTTCGACCTGAAGCAGAAGATCCGCCACGGTCCTGCGGTCCATCGGGAAAACGCCGTCGAGTATGCCCTGCAACCCGCCCTGCAGAACCGTCAGCGGCGTGCGCAGTTCATGGGCGACCGCCATGTTGTTGAAGCGCAGCCGCGTCTCCATCCGCTCAAGGTTCGCAGCCAGCGTGTTGAAGGTGCGGACCAGGCTTTCCACCTCGCGCGTGCTGCCGGCCGAGGCGGCGACGCGGGCGGAAAAATCACCCGATCCCAGAACATCGGCCGCCGCGGTCAGGTCTTCCAGCGGCCGGGCGATCCGCCGCGCCAGATAAACCCCGATGATGGCCGAGACCACTGCCGACAGCAGGCCGTAGGCCAGGGTGGCGATCTGCACCTTCAGATCCGCCTCGGCCGATGCCGTCTCCAGATGATCGATGAGCGTCTTAAGCCCGGCCTCGTCGGGCAGCAGCCCCTCGTAGACGCGCGTATAGGCAAGCGCCGCCTCGGGCGGCAGGCTGCGATTGATGCTCTCTTCCAGATAGGCCGAATACCAGGTGACGCCGATATAGGCGAGCCCCACGCTCAGCATCAGCATGGTCGCGATGGCGATCGCGGTCAGGGTGGCGAGCGGCAGGGCGCGGGCTCTGCGCCAGCGCGTCGGCCGGCTCATTGCGGGTCAGCCAGACGATAGCCGACGCCGCGCACGGCGGGAAAGAAGCCGGTCTCCCCCATGTCTTCCAGCTTGCGGCGCAGATTGGAGACATGGGTGTCGACGGTGCGGACCAGCGCATCGCTTTCGGGCAGGCAGGCATCCAGAATGTCGGCGCGCGCAAAGACCTGGGTCGGGTGGCGGATCATATGCGCCAGGATCCGGAATTCGCTCAGCGTCAGCGACAGCAGCCGGCGCTCGCCGTCGCGGTTCACGAAGGCCGCATGGCTGCCGAAATCCACCTCGATCGCCCCGAAGCGGCGCAGCACGGTATCGGGCCGCTCCAGGGTCCGGCGCAGCACGGCCTTGACCCGCGCCACCACTTCCTGCGGGTTGAACGGCTTCACGACATAGTCGTCGGCCCCCAGATGCAGGCCGCTCAACCGGTCGATATCGTCGGCAAGTGCCGTCACCATGATCACCGGGGTCGCGCTGGTCTGCCGCATCCGGGCCAGCACGGCGAAGCCGTCGATCTTCGGGATCCGCACATCCAGCAGCACGATGTCGGGCTTCAGAAGCGCGTGATGCTGAAGGGCGGTTTCGCCATCGGCGGCCTGAACGGTGCGGAAGCCCTCGCGCAGCAGATAGCCGTCCAGAATTCGCGCAATCGCCGGCTCGTCCTCGACCAGAAGGACAAGATTATTGTTCATATTGAATGCCTTGCCGCCGTTGACCGGGTCGTCGTCGCCAGCGGCGACGCCGGACCATACGGCTTTCCCCCAGGCCGGACAATCCCGGGGCGCGGCGCCTTGGCCGGATCCCGACAGGATCTTGATCCGGTCTTCGCCGTTTCTTGACAATCGCGTTCCAGCCTGCGGCCGTTCCACCCCAAGGAGAGGCCGGCATGCGACGCGCCGTACCGGGCTATGCGCCCCCGATTTCCACCCCCCTGCCGGTGCCCACCACGCCGACGGTACCCGGCCGCCGGACCGGCATCGACCGGGCGCCGGCGGTGATCGCCAGATCGATCATCGTCGTCAGCTTCGCCTTCATGATCTTTCCCGCGATCGATCTTGCGGTCGCCCGCGGGGTCGCCGACGGATCGGTCTTCGTTCTGGCGCAGGATCCGTTTCTGAAAGGGCTGCGCGCCTTCGGCCTGGGCAGCCCGGCCTGGATTCTGGGGCTGATGCTGCTGCTGATCCTGGTCCACCGGTTTCTGCCCCGGCGCCATGCGATCTGCCGGCCGCACAAGCCGCTCTTCGTGCTGATGAGCTTTGCGGCCGGCCCGCTGCTGATCGTGGAGACCCTGAAACCCCTGATCGGCCGCGCCCGGCCGCGCCAGCTGCTCGATTTCGGCGGGGCGGCGGATTTCACCCCGGTCTGGCAGTTCTCCGATGCCTGCGCGCGCAACTGCGCCTTCCCCTCGGGAGAGGCCGCCGGGGCGGCGGCGGCGCTGTCGCTTCTGGTCTTCGTGCCCGCGCGGCTGCGATGGGTCGCGGCCCTGATCCTCGCCCCGGTGCTGATGATGATTGCGGGCAACCGCGTGCTGTTCGGCGCCCATTTCCTGTCGGATGTGGTGCTGGCCTGGCTGTTTACCATGCTGGCCATGGCCTGGATCTGGCGATGGATGCAGCCGCGCGCGGCGCGCATCGACCGCGCCCTCTCAAGTGGCCGGCCATAGGCTGCACCTCCGTCAATCCGCTGGACGGCCGGCACGGCCGGTGTGACCATCTTCGTCACGCGCCCAGCCAGAGATCCCGCCCATGCCCGATCCCCAGCCAGACCCGCTCACCCCCGTTCTCGACGACATCGCCGATCTGGGGGCGCTGACCCGCAGTCTGTCGGGGCGGTACGAGGCGATCTTCCGGGGCTTCCGCGCGGCACTCGCCCGGCGGCTCGATCAGGCGGAAACGATGGCCGACGCGGCGCTTCAGGCGATGGCCATGGCAGAGGCGACCGTGGCCGCCTTCCGGGCCGCCTTTCCCAACCAGCCGGCGCTCGCCTGCACGGGGGGCTGTGCCGCCTGCTGTCATCTGTTCGTGGCGGTGCCGCCGGGGGTGGCCGAGGCGATGGCCGCCCATATCGCCGCCACCCATCCGCCCGCGGCGCGCGACCGGCTGATCGCCGATCTGCGCGCCGCCGCCGCCGCCGCGGCCTCCATGGCCGATCCGGCGCGACTCAGGCGGCGCTGCCCGCTTCTGGGCGCGGATGATCGCTGCACCGTCTATGACGTGCGGCCGCCGGCCTGCCGGGCCTTCACCTCGACATCGGCGGCGCGCTGCCGCCAGCTGCTCGATGATCCCTCGCGCGACGTGCCCCAGAATGCCGGGCAGTATCGCCTGTTCATCGAGGCGACGGCAGCACTCCAGGAAACCGCCCGCCGGCGCGGCCTGGCGGACGGGCAGCGGGGGCTTGCCGCCGCCCTGCTCGATGCCCTGGGCGACTAGCGTCTCAGGGCAGCCAGATTATTGTCAGGCCGCCGGCTGGGGCGGGGCTTCGGCGCGGCTGCGACGACCGGCCAGGACCTCGTCGAAGGCATCGGCGATGCGCGCCACCGCGGTCAGCAGCGGCACATCCCGCAGATCATGGCCTTCGGCCAGGGCGGCGGCGTTCAGCCCCGATCTGCGGGCGCGGGCGACCAGCCGTTCGGCCAGGGCGTAATCGGCGGCGATCCTGCGGGCCAGCGCTTCCAGAACCGGGAAGGCGGTTTCAGACTGTGCGACGTTCGACATGACGACGATCCTTGGAACGGCACGTCCGGGACATCTGATGGGGGGAGACGACGGGCGTGCCAGGGCGTTATCATAGCCCGGGCGCCGCCGGCAAACCCGGCCCGGCGTCTCAGATACCCGGCCCCGCGTCTCGATCCGCGGCGGCCGTTATGAAAGACCACCGACCGTGTCCAACCCTTCCGTTCCCCGCCCGGACCAGCCCGCATCCCCCCCCGCGCCGGCGGCCGGCGTGGTCCGGCTGTTCGATGCCGATGCCGGGGCCCATGACGCGGCCTTCGAAGGCTGGCGCCTGGCGCTGGACGGCCTGTTCGACGTCTCGCGCCCGCGCGATGGCGCCGAGCCGTTTCGGGGCGGCATCGTCGCGCATGATTTCGGCCAGGCGGTCGTCACCGACACCCATGCCGGCGGCCAGCGCTTCCGGCGTGACGGCCGCACCATCGCCCGCGGCGGCCTGGATCATTTCCTGGTGCAGCTCTACCGCCAGGGCGGCTTCGACGGAGAGGCCGAGGGCCGCGACATGGCGGTCCGCCCGGGCGATGTCTGCCTGTTCGACCTGTCGCGGACCATGCAGACCGATGCCGGGCGGTTCCGGAACGTCACCCTGCTGCTGCCCCGCACCCTGCTGGCGCCGCTGGTCGACACGCCCGACGATCTGCACGGGCTGGTGCTGGACGGCAGTTCAGGCCCCGGCCGCATTCTGGCCGCCCATCTGCAAAGCCTGGTGGCCCAGGGCGCGTTGATCGATCCGGCCGATGCCGGCCCGGTGCTGGAAGGCACGGCCGGGCTGATCGCCGGCTGTTTCCGCCGCGCGATGGCGCTGGCCGGCCCCACGGATGGCGAGGCCGCCCAGGTGGTGCGCCACGGGGTGCGCGATGCCGTGCTGGGGGCCATGCACCGTTTCATCGATGCCAACCTGACCTCGCCGGAGCTGACGCCCGAGGCGCTGATGCAGCGTTTCCACATCTCGCGCCCCACCCTCTACCGGCTGTTCGAAAGCTCGGGCGGGGTGGTCGCCCATATCCGCGCCCGGCGGCTCCGGCGCTGTTTCACGGCGATCACCGATCCGGCCCAGGCCCATCGGCGGCTGTCGGACATCGCCTATGACTGGGGCTTCACCGACGACACCGCCTTCGCCCGCGCCTTCCGCCGCAGTTTCGGCCTGTCGCCGCGCGATGCCCGCCGCTCGGCGCTGGAAGCCCGCGCCGCCGGCCACCACGACGGCACCACCCGGGCGCTCCCCGGCGGCGACCCCGGCCTGCAACGGCTGATCCGGCAGCTGCGAACCGCCTGAGGCCCCCTGCCTTCTCCTCCCCCTGCCACCCGTGCAGCCCGGCCCTGCACATTCCGCCATCTGCAATCGCTCGCCTGATGACGCAGGATAGGGCACACTCTCTGCCTTGAGAGGATGCCGGTTCGGGAGGACCGGCCGCGACGCGCGGCCAACGCGCGCGCAGACACGGCAGAACCTGGGCAGTCGCGAGGCGGGGTCGAATGACGAGATTTAAGAGCGGCGGCGCTGCCGATGCAGCGCTGATGGGATCGCTGGTGCGCCTGTGGCTGGAAGCGGGCACGGTGATGATGATGCGCACCGGCATGAGCCTGTTTCAGACCGCCCCGGCGGGCGAGGAAGTCCGCATGGTGACCGAAAAGCCGGCCGCGTTCATCCAGGCTCAGTTTGCCGCCACCGCCGCCGCCGGCGCCGCCATCACCCGCGACCCGATGGACCCGATGGGCGCCATGGTCGCCGCCGGCCGCGCCTGGACCGGCGTGATCTCCCGCAAGACCAGCGCAAATCGTCGGCGGCTGAACCGGCATATTTCGGCGAAGTGAGGGGGGCGGGGCGTCCCGACGACCCCACGCCCGCCGCACCGCACATGTCAGGGGCTGCATTCCCGGGTTCGCTTCCCTCACCACCGTTATCCGCCCATGTCAGGCGCTGCTCCCGCGGGGATGACGGGATAATGTGGGACCAAGGCTTGCCGGCGGAGAACATGACATGAGCGTCGCTCTCCCGATCTGAACACTGTCGGTGTCATGCACGGCCGCCGATGTTCCTCGCACAACACACACCACCGTCATCCCCGCGAAGGCGGGGATCCAGGTTCCTCTCCACACGAAGAACGCCGAACAACCTGAACCCCGGCCCTGACCGAGGATTCCCCCTGGTGGCTGACGGCACGGTTCCCGCCAGGTGTTCACCCTCCAATCCTGTGGAGGCCTACCTGGATCCCGGCCTTTCGCCGGGATGACGGTATAAATTTCTGACCAATATTGGCGGCGGACAGCCTGACATGAGCGCCAGCCCGCCCGACATGAATACTGTTGATGTCATGAACAGATGCCGACGTTCCGTACACAACACTCTCTACCGTCATCCCCGCGAAGGCGGGGATCCAGGTTGGCTTCCACGGGAATGGACAGGCGACCGGACGTGCGGACTCGCCATGTCGGCCATCACCGCCGGACCAGGGCGTTCAGCGTTCTTTGTGGGACGACGAACCTGGATCCCCGCCTCCGCGGGGATGACGGCATTTTCTTTCAGAGACAATGGGTTGGGCCTGATTGTGTATCAGACGACGGGGCGAGATATGCGGAGGCCTCCCTTGCCGGGGATGCGACTAGATTCCCATTAGGTGAAAAAGCTATCGCTACGTTTCAATCCACGCACCCGCAAGGGTGCGACGCACCGCAATGCGGGCTATTGGACCGAGACCCTGTTTCAATCCACGCACCCGCAAGGGTGCGACACGGCCCTGCTCGACAAGGCCTATGGCATGGCGGTTTCAATCCACGCACCCGCAAGGGTGCGACTCATCCCGTCCGCCGTCACCCCCGCCGCCTGCTGTTTCAATCCACGCACCCGCAAGGGTGCGACCCACCCCCTCTTAATAGCCTGAATCGGATGCCGGAAAAAGGCGATCCGCGCGAATCCCCGTTGGAGGCCATGCATTGGTATGAACATGCATAAAGTGTATAATTTAACTGACTGAAAAAGCTGGAAAATTTTGTCTGCGAACCTCCCGGGATTTTTACGGGAGCTTGGGGTTCGCGGGTGAGACGGCGCAGGCCCTCAGGCGGTACGGGCGGTGGGAAGATCCTATAGAGACGCCCCGGCGTTTCCATTCGAGGTCAGGCAATCTTCACGCGGAAAGAAAGGTGGATCCCCGCCTTCGCGGGGATGACGGTATAGATGCGGGGATGACGGTATAAAGGCGGGGATGACGGTATATATATCGTACAGAAGCTTGTCAGTGCAGACCCTGACATGAGTGCCGGCCGCACGCCAGGACACGAGTATCAGACCATAACCTGACACGTTCGATGGTGTGCGCAGCCGCCAAAAGGAAAACACCGCCCCGGTCCCCCAGGGCGGCGTCTCCCATCTCATCTCGTTCCCGAATTCACCCCGTCATCCCTTCCACACCCCCCAGGCCAGCGGGATCGCCGCCGCCCAGGGCTTGTAGTCGTGCAGGGCCGGGTTCACGCCCTCGATGGTGGGGGAATAATAGAGGCCGATGATCGGCACCTCGTCCTTCATCTTCGCGTGCAGGCGGCGGAAGATGGCGGCGCGGGCGGTCTGGTCGGTCAATGTACCGCTCTCGGCCAGCAGCTTGCGGGCTTCCGGGTCGCCCCATTGCGCCCATTTTGCCGTCGCCTTGTCGGCGATCAGCGCCGCATACATCAGCCCCGGGTCGAAACGGGCGGAATAGCTGAACGACGACAGCTGAAAGCGGCCGTTGACGTAATTGTCCAGCTGGGCCGCCCAGTCCAGAACCTCCAGCTGCACGTTGAAGCCGGCGGCGGACAGCATCGCCTGGATCATCACCGCATTGTCGTACATGCCGACATAGCGCCGGTTGGTCTGCAGCCTGATCGGCTCACCCTTGTAACCCGCCTCCTTCGCCAGCGTCGCGGCGGCGGCCGGGTCGTATTTCGGCCAGTCGAGGAAATCGGCCGAAAAGGCGCGCATGCTCTCGGCCACGCCCGAGGGGTTGGGCTTGGCCAGGCCGTTGGTGCGCACCTCGGTGATCTGGGCGATGTCGATCGCCTGGGCCAGCGCGCGGCGGAGTTTGGGGTTGGAGAGCAGCGGATCCTCGGTCTGGATCAGCAGGGCCGACCAGCTGAGGCCGGGGGCCGCCAGCACCTTCATGCCCGCCGCCTTCAGCTCGTCGATCTTGATCGTGTCGAGCTGGGGGATGATGTCGATCGCGCCGGTCTTGAGGGCGGCGGCCGCCGCATCGGCATCGGGGATGATCTGATAGCGCAGCGCGTCCACATAGACCTGCCGCGCCCCGGCATAGCCGCTGCCCGGTTCGGATGACGGAACATAGCCGTCATAGCGTTCCAGCACCATCTGGTCGCCATGCTTCCAGCTGCCGAATTTGAACGGGCCGGTGCCGATCGGCGTCCAGGTCCCGTCGGCCCCGACGCTCTTCGGGCTCGCCACCAGCATGCCACACTGGATATTGGCCAGCTGGGTGAGGAACAGGCCCGAGGGTTCCGCCAGACGGAAGACCACGGTCTTCGGGTCCGGGGCCTCCACCGCCTCCACCTTCAGCCCGCCGGCCTGGCCGTTGAAGAAGCGGGCGCAGAGCCAGCCGTCCTGGCCGGATTTGCGGTCCCAGTTCCATTTCACCGCCTCCGCCGTCAGCGGATCGCCATTGTGGAAGGTGACGCCGTCGCGGAGCGTGAAGGTATAGCTGCGGCCATCCCCGGACATCGTCCAGCCCTGGGCCAGCGCCGGGCCGACGGTCAGATCGGTGCGATAGCCGACCAGCCCTTCGAAGATGTTGTTCACCACCGCATCGGAATTGGAGTCGCGGTTGATGCCCGGCTCCAGGCTGCGGGCATCGGCATTCATCGACACCACCAGCGTGCCGCCGCGCTTCGGGCCGTCCGCAGCCCCCGCCGGCGCCGCGGCCAGCAGGGCGGCGAGCGCGGCCGACCCGGCGAGCGCACCGCCGCGAAGCCCCGTCAGGGCGAATGATCTCATGACCTTAGTTCCCTATCAGATCGGCTTTTTTGTCTGACGAGCATCCTGGGCCCCCGTCGAGCGGGCCTCTGCTCCCATGGCCGATGCGACTCTTTTGCCGGTCGCCTGCGGCCAGTTTCTGCTCCCGCGCCCCGTCAGGACCGGTGATCGCGCTCTCCCTGCGCGAACCGCTCCGACAGGAACCGCTTCACCACCGGCAGCAGGGGCTCCTGCCTGTGGGCGGCACCGGACACCAGGTCGTGGGTGACCGGGATGCCATGCGCCTCGAAACCCGCCTTCAGGGCCGACAGCCGCTCGATGCGGGTGGCACCGTGGCTCTCGAAGGCGGGCTGCCACCAGGGGTTGTCGCGCGTGATCGCGATCTCCCATGTGGCTGTATCTTCCGCGCCCACCACCATCTGCACGGCCACGCGGCGCATGGCCGCGAGGTCGATCGGCCTGCCGAAGACTGCGTCGATATCGCGCACCCCGGCCGGCCAGTCGGCCTGATCGTCCAGCAGGGTCACGATGCCGGGCGCGCCGATCGACACCGCCGCCAGCCGCTCGGGATGGGCATAGAGGAAGCGATGGGCGAAATGCCCGCCGCCTGAAAAGCCGAACAGGGCGAAGCGTTCGGCATCGATCCGGTAGAGCGCCTGCATCTCGCGGATCATCTGCAGCAGGATCAGGTCGTAGGCGGGGCCGGTATCTCCGGGACCGCGCAGGCGCTTATAGCTCGAAAGCTCCCGCGGGGCGGTGATGCCGGCCGGAAACAGCGGCGCCAGCACGATCAGCTGCTGCGCCTCCGCCAGATCGATGAAGGCATCGCGACAGGCGGCGTTGTCGCGCATGGTGCCGTGCACCACCACCAGCAGCCGATAGCGCCGGTCGCCCGCCTCGTCATAGCTTTCCGGCACATAGGCGCAATACGAAAACCGCGGATCGGCGGCGCAGACCTGCACGGTGGTGCGGCCGAAATCGTAATAGCTCAGGATCTCGCCATGGCCGGGGGTGCTGCGCATGGGGAACGCCTCCGTCAAAAGCCGGGCCGGGGATCCACGACCCCGAGCCGCGGCATGGCCGCCTCGACGTCACGGCCGGCCGCGAAGCACAGATCCTCGCGTTCAGGCGCCGCCACCAGCTGCACGCCGGTGGGCATGGTGACGTCATGGCCCTCGACATTGAAACCGGCAAGCCCGGTCGGCACCGACAGCCCGGGCAGGCCCAGCACCGAAATCACCATCAGCGGCCCCTGCGCCCGCATGATCCGCCGCGCCTCCTCGGGCGAGCGGATATCGGCCAGGCGGTGGAAGGCCGGCTCCAGCGACACCGGCATCACCAGCACCGGCCAGGTCTCGAAAAACCGCTGCCACAGCCGCAGCATGCCATGGCGCCGGGCGCCCGCGGCCAGCGCATCGCCCGGGGTCAGCTCCCGCGGCCAGGCCCGCTGCCAATAGTCGACCGCGACGCGGATATTCTCGTCGCCCGCCGCTGCAATTGCGGGGGCAAGCAGGGTCATGATGTCGGGAATGCAGATCTCGGCCCACATGTCGTGGATCTCGTCGAGCGCGGGCGGCACCACCTCCTCCACCGCCCAGCCGGCAGCGGCGAGGGCCGTGGCCGCCCGGTCCACCGCGTCGCGCACGGCCGGATGACAATCCGGCCAGCCCGCGGTGGAGACCACGGCCGCCCGCCGCGGCACAGCCGGATGATCCGCGACCATGAGTCTGGTGCGCGGATCATCGACATGCGGCACGGCCATCACCCGGAAGGCGGTTTCCGTGTCGCGCACCGTGCGGGCCAGCGGCCCCTGCACGGCCATCAGCTGGGCCGCGACCGAACCTCCCCCCTTGGCCGTGGCATTGAACGACGGTACCCGGCCGTAAGAGGGACGCAGGCCCACCAGCCCGTTGCACATCGCCGGAAACCGCACCGATCCGCCGATGTCGTTGCCATGGGCGATCGCCACCATCCCGGTCGCGACCGAGGCCGCCGCACCACCGGAAGAACCTCCAACCGTCAAATCACGATGCCAAGGGTTGTAGGTGGGCCCATGCAGCGTGTTGTCGGTGAACCAGCGCATCGAATAGACCGGCGCATTGGTCCGCCCCACCACGATCGCGCCGGCCCGCTTCAGGTTCGCAACCACCGGGTTGTCGGCGGGCGCAATCAGGTCGCGGTAGACCGCGGTGCCGTTATCGGTGGGGTGGCCCTGCTGGTCGATGTTGATCTTGATCGTGACCGGCACGCCGTGCAGCGGCCCCAGCGGCCGGCCCTCGGCCACCGCGCGGTCGGCCGCGGCCGCGGCCGCCAGCGCCTCGTCGTCCATCCGCCGGACGATGGCGTTGACGGCGGGGTTCACCGCATCGATCCGGGCCAGCGACGCCTCGACCAGACGGGTCGCCGTCACCCCGCCCTCGCGCACCAGCCGGGCCTGGGCCCCGGCGTCGAGCATGTGGAGCGGCGTCGAGGAGGCTTGATCCGGTGCCGATCCTTCGGCAAAGCTGGCGGCAGTCCCGTCGGACATGATGTCTCCGGCCTTCTTCGAGAGGGGTGGGGGGCGCGGTCTGCCCGGCCCCGCTTTGTGTCCCTGTTTGTATTTTGAGATGCTATGAGACAAGAAAACGGAACGCAAGAGCCAGTTGTCGATTCAGAAGGGCCAAGCCGTCTGCAACGCGATCTGCTGCCGCGGGTGCTGGATTATCTGCGCAGCAACGGCCTCGCCCCCGGCGACCGGGTGACCGAGCTTGCCCTTGCCCAGCATCTTCAGGTCTCGCGCACCCCGGTCCGGGCGGTGATGGAGGAACTGGCACGCCAGGGTGTGCTGGACCACCAGCCCCGGCGCGGCTACAGCCTGCGCGCCGTGCCCGACGCCCCGGCCATGGAGGCGCACCCGCCCGGAGAGGTCGACCAGCTCTGCATCCGCCTGGCGGGGGATCGCCAGCGCAACCGCCTGCCGGCCGAGGTGTCGGAAGCCGATCTGATGCGCCGCTACGGGGTCAGCCGGCCGCTGCTGCTCAGGGTGCTGGCCCAGCTGTCGGAAATCGGCATGGCCGAACGCAAGCCCGGCCATGGCTGGGCCTTCCTGCCGGTGCTGGACGATGCCGCCCGGCGGGAAAGCTATGAATTCCGCCTGCTGATCGAACCCGCCAGCGTGATGGCGCAGAACTTCCACCTCGATCCCGCCTGGGTGGAAGACATGCGCCGCCGCCACCAGGCCTTCATGGCGGCCCCCTGGGGCGAGACCTCGTCGATCACGCTCTTTGAAATGAACGCCGCCTTCCACGAAGGCCTGGCCATGGCCTCGGGCAACCGCTTCATCCTGAACGCGCTGCGCCAGCAGAGCCGCATCCGCCGCTTTTCCAACTACGACTGGGTCTACGGGCTGGAGCGGGTCAAGGTCTCGTGCCGCGAACATCTGGAGATCCTGGACCGCCTGGAACTGGACCAGCGCGAAATCGCCGCCGCCCTCATCCGCCGCCACCTGGAACAGGCCGCCGGCCTGACCCGGCCGACCCCGCTGGACTGACCGCACGGGTCTGACACCGTTCATCGCCGGACATGACCGGACGACGGCATAGGGCGCCCCTGTCCGGCCCCCCTCTCGGCCGACCTTTGCACACCCTCTCTACCGTCATCCCCGTCTCTACACCGTCATCCCCGCGAAGGCGGGGATCCACCTTGCTCTCCGGCCAAAGAACATCGAACGCCCAGGCACCACCGGACCCGCCCCCGACCACCGCAAAGGTGGATCCCCGCCTCCGCGGGGATGACGGTGGTAGGGGTGGAGCGAACCCGGCGAGGGTCGGCGCCTGACATGGGCGGGCGATGGTGGTGGGGGTGGAGCGACCCCGGCGAGGGTCGGCGCCCGACATGGACGGGTGA
>NZ_NYWI01000081.1:0-79774 GCF_002684955.1 Tistrella sp.
ATAGCGGCGGCGCGTCATTCAAAGCTCCCTCATTCGGAAGCCTTGAATCACAGCTGCCAAAAAACGCCAAGCGAATTTATGAGTTTACCGCCTAGGAACTCATCAGCAAAGACATCCCATGCGCGCGCCGCCGACAGCTCAGTCATCAACCATTTCGCTTCGGCCGCGATCCAGCCATACTGATCCTTGGGAAGGGTGGATTTGAAAAGTCTCAAGGAAGCGCGCAGCCGCCTCAGGGCGATACGCATCTGACGAACACCTTCGGGGTCATCCGTTGCCAGAGTGACAGTTTCGTTCATTTGCAGATGATCAAGGCTGTGCTGAACAAGTTCGGTCAGAACTTGTTCGACGGTGTCGTCTTTCGTGAGGCTGAGCTTCACATATTTCTGTGGTTTGAGTTCGTCCTGCGTCAGAAGTGCGTAACCGCGCGAGGCCTTGCTCATGGCGGCAAGCCGGAACGGAACTGCCTGGCGAATCTCGGATGCCAGTTCAAATAGCCGTTCGGGGGCGCCGCTGTGCAGTTCCAGTTCGAATTCGCATATTGGTTCGGAGACGTCACCGGCGATGATCTCACCAATGTCGAGGTCGAGCGATGCCGTACTGCCGTCCTCGAATTTAAGGGATCGCGAGTTGCGTTGAAAGTCCGTGCGAAACACGGGTTGCAGGCGCGCCGTGCCGGCGCGCCGTATTAGCCGGCGAAGTTTTTTGTCTTCGATGACGGAGACTGCGGGGTCCTGGCTCGGGACCGGCCCTTCCCATTCCATCCGCACCGGAATGCCGCCCAGTCGTTTGTGGGTCTGTTTTACGCACTGCACGTAGGCGCGGCCGATCTTCCGCACACGAAGGGAGAGGCCTTGCTGACGCAGGTCATAATCCGGCGTGTCGTAATAGACCGTCACAAGCTTCCTCGACCGCGCCCGTCCGACGGCTCGCTTCCTGATGGCCGCAAGATCTTTGACCTTGTCGAGTTGCTCCGGGCGAATTGTCGCCTTCAGTTCTATCTCGCGGTTTGCCGACATGGTGCGTTTAAGCCTCTCACCTTGATCATGGGGAGCCTGTCATTATTCTGCGGCAGTCAAGGTTGAATCTTCTTGGCCGTGGCGCAAACCGGTCTGCGCGCGGTCTACCAGTGCAAGTGTTCTCCGGAGCCTGACAGCTTCTGCGCCACGCCCTTGTCCGCGCCGTTCGAGCTTCTTCAGTTTTTCTCTGAAAATCGGCGCATACATCGTAATGAGTTGACTGCTTCTGCAGTCGTGCCGGTATTGGGCATGTGGCAATCTCCATGTCTTGGTCCGACGTATAGCTTTGCCGGATAATTCGTCGGCAGCAGGATTGCTGGTCCAGTCCGACTGAAGCTGCTCAGCTTCTGTTAAGAAAGACGATGCAGGTGGCGTTTCGTTACAGTTTTATGACAGCCATTGGCTGACTGGAGTGCCCTTGTGCTGAATGTTTCTGGTAATACGCGGGCGCTTAGAGTAGTAATCGCGATCAGGCTGGCCGACGATTGTTACGCTGCATTGGAGCCCTTTTTATCCTGCGTCTTCGGAGCCGCTAGGTAGTCTCGCGTGAGAGGCACCGCGTCTTGTCTCTTGGCGATCTGGATCTGGAACACGACGTGCCCGCCGTGCCGGAAGGCAAGCTCGCTCAAGATGAGATAGAACCGCCACATTCGGCAGAAGCGCTCGTCATAAATTACGCGAACCTTGTCCAGGTTTGTCTCGAACCGCTTGCGCCAGGCCTTCAGTGTCTCCGCGTAGTGCAGACGCAAAACCTCGACATCGGTGACATAGAAACCCGCACGTTCGATGACGGCGAGGACTTCCGACAGGGCTGGGCTGTAGCCGCCGGGAAAGATGTACTTGGCGATCCAGGGATTGGTGGCCCCAGGCCCGTCGGCCCGGCCGATCGTGTGCAGAAGCGCGACGCCGTCAGCCGCAAGGCGATTGTGCACCGTCGTGAAGAATTCGCGATAGTGGGGTACGCCGACATGCTCGAACATGCCGACCGATACGATGCGATCGAAAATTTCGTCGACTTCGCGATAGTCTTGCAGATAGAAGCGGGCGCGATCGTCGAGTCCTTCGGCCTGGGCGCGCTCGTCAGCGATTTTATGCTGCTCCTGCGAGAGCGTGACTCCGGTGACCTGGGCGCCATGCTCTCGGGCGAGGTAAAGCCCAAGCCCGCCCCATCCGCAGCCGATATCGAGGACACGGTGGCCGGGTTCCAGAAGAAGCTTGGCGGCGATGAGCGCCTGCTTGTCTCTCTGTGCGGTTTCCAGGCCGTCATCCGGATGCCGGAAATAAGCGCAGGAATACTGACGGTCGGCGTCCAGGAACAGGTCGTAAAGCGCGCCCGACAGGTCATAGTGATGCGCTACGTTACGTCGCGCCCGCTCGACCGGATTGAACTGCGCCAGCCCGCGACAGAGCCGCCGGAGACGCGCCAGCCAGCGATAGTGCCATACGTCGGGCTGATGAGCCAGATTGACCACGAGCAGTTCAATGAGACCGTAGATGTCGTCATCCTCGATGGTAAGTGTCCCATCCATATAGGCTTCGCCCAGCGCGAGATCGGGATTGAGGACAAGTTTCCGAAGCAGGGGCCACGTATGAAACCGGACGGTGACAGGTAAGGATGACGCTTCACCATATCGCACCGATCGCCCATCGGGGTATACAGCAACCAAGGCGCCCTGCCGGATCAGACGGGCGAGAAAAAGTGACAGAAATTTAGCCCACATTGTCTTTTCTCATCTTTGATACCATTAAGCCTTTACAAGGATTACTTCATCGCATTAATTAATGGGCCTGACCCTGGGGCGTCGACATGAACTCACCGGCGCTGCCCCGCCCCCCCTGCACGACTATCCTTAAGGACGACGGGGCTCTCTGTTCGTTACAATAGGCGGTTAACGGCGAGACAGGCGTCGTTCGCGCAAAGCTCGGTTGGAGGGCTGCGAAGGGAAAACGTTGAACTGACCATGTATTCGCACGGGAATGGATGTCGGGAGTGAACATGACTGACGATCAAGACAGCAAATCGCCGGGAGACGCCGTTCATGCGGTCATGGTCGAGGTTCACCAGGACATGCTTCGTTTCCTCACGCGCCGGCTCGGCAACGAGGACGAGGCCGCCGATGTCCTGCACGATTTCTATGTCAAGGTGCTGACGCGGATCGGCGACGTTCGCGAGACGGAAAAGCTTCGCGCCTGGATGCGCCGGGTGCTCGAGACGACCTTGATCGACTATTACCGCGCCCAGGGCAAAAGACGCCAATCCGAGAGCGAATTCCAATATCTGGAGTCAGTACGACTCACCGGCAAGGGCAAGGACGACCTCGATCTCATCATCTGCATGTGCCTTTACAAGCTCCTGCCGACCTTGAAGCCAGAATATGCGGACATCCTGTGGCGCGCCGACTTGATCGGCGAATCGCGCGAAAGCATCGCGGCAACACTCAATATCTCCGAGAGCAATTTGCGTGTGCGGTTACACCGGGCCCGCCAAGCCCTGCGGCAGCGGCTGGAGGAGGCCTGCCGGACGTGCCCGATCCATGGTTATCTGGATTGTGACTGCGATTATGGTTCACATATGCGCACCGGGATCGGGCAAGACGCGCCTAAACTGTAACGAAGGCTCCTTTGGACCGTCTATCTGATGACTGTCCAAAAGGAGCTGACCATGCCAGACACATCCAAATCCACCAATCCGGCGGTTCTGCGCTTCCGGGGTCTTGACCTCGAAGCCATGACGGCCCTGCAGATGCGCAATATCGACGCCGTCCGGCGCATGGCGAACCTGATGCTCGACAGCACCCAAGAGATTACCGAGCGCCAGGCCGCATTCCTCAAAGCCGGCGCCGACCAGATGAACGCCACGTTCGAGCGCGGCGAGGGCGCGTCGGATCCCAAGGCCATCTTCGAGCGGCAGACCGAGGCCTATCGCGATCTGTTCGGCGCGTTCGTCACCCATGTCGGCGAACTTGGCGAGATAACCTCCAAGTGCTGCGCCGGCCTGGCTCATGAGGCGACGGGGAAATTGACTGACCGTCCCACGCGTGAAAGCCGAACGGAACAGCCGGCGAAGATGGCTGGATGCTGCTGCGGTCCTAGCAAGGATGCGGCCGAGAATGAGGTTGACCTTCCTACGGCGGAAAACCGCACGGAACCGACAGCAAAACGCGCCGGCGCGGCCTCGAAGACCAGCCCGGCGAAAAAATAGCTGCAGGTGGGGTCCATGAACGCGCTGTTCTATTTCCTGATCTGGGCGGTGATCATCTTCCTGATGATGCGTTTTGGCTGCGGCGCCCACGTCATGGGACATGGCCACGGCAAGGCCAAACATGGCGGCGGCGGCCAAGAGGGGCGGGGAGAGGCCGAGGGTATGCGGTGGATCCCGCCGGCCAAGGACGTCGACCCCGTCTGCGGCAAGACCGTCAGTACCAACGGGGCCAAGCCGAGCGTCTATGAGGGCAGCGTCTACTATTTCTGTTCGCGGGAATGCCGCGAACGCTTCGAGGCCGCGCCCGAACAATATGTCGGCCCCCACGCCAAGGGGCCGCAGCCCCAACTGGAGAACAGCCATGTCTGATGCCACAGCGTCTTCGATGACCACACCTCGGTCCGGAACGCCCCTGCCAACTCAAGCCGCGCCAAGAGTTCCCATCATTGCATTCGGAATGAGCCTCGGCTTGTTTTTAGCGATCACGTTTGCGCTTTGCGTCGGCTTCGACCTCTTGTTTCCCGGCCAGGCAATGTACGAGAGCTGGCTCCGTCTGCTGCCCGGCTTCACATGGCTGAGCTGGCCGAGCTTCTTCCTCGGCCTTGCCGAAAGTTTCGCCTATGGCTGGTACGTCGCCCTGATCTTCGGGCCCCTCTACAACTTCTTCGCCGCGCGTAGCGGCCGCGCAGGCCGGCCATGACCACGACCGCAAGACAAAAGGCCCCCGCCCGCAATAAACGACCGGCACCTGCACTCAAGGTCGTGAGCCCCGTGGATGCCAAGCGAGACATGGTCGTGGAAGCGCCGCCGGTGCCCAGACTCCCCGGTCAAGACTTCCTCGATTATCAAGTCGACTTCTGGCAGCGGTCGGTCCTGTTCTGGGACACCCTTAGGCAGCGGGCCGACAACATGCTCGCGCATGAGCGCGCCGGCCTGCCGCCGCTCTTGGACTTCAAATACGAGACGATCCTCGACGCGCGTCGCTTCGACCATCCGGCGAACTACGCTTTGTTGCGGATTACGGAGGTGGGCGAGGACTGCTGGGACGATTGCGTCGATCCGGACAAGCCGCCGGTCATGGTGCTCGATCCGCGCGCCGGGCACGGACCGGGCATCGGTGGCTTCAAGCACGACTCCGAAGTCGGCATGGCCCTGCATGAAGGGCACCCGGTCTATTTCGTGATGTTCTTCCCCGACCCCGCGCCGGGTCAGACGCTGGCCGACGTACTGCATGCGCTCCGGCGTTTCGTCGAAGAGCTTGTCCGGCGCCACCCGGGCAAGCCGCCGGTGCTCTACGGCAACTGCCAGGCGGGCTGGGCCGTGACCCTGCTGTCGGCCGACTGCGAGGGTCTCGTCGGCCCGGCGGTCCTGAACGGGTCGCCGCTGTCCTATTGGGCGGGTGAGGCCGGGGTCAATCCGATGCGGGTGAGCGGCGGCCTGCTGGGCGGCGCCTGGCTCGCGCATTTCACCGCGGATCTCGGTGACGGGCGCTTTGATGGCGCCTGGCTCGCCCAGAATTTCGAGAACCTGAAGCCCGAAAAAGCCATTTGGGAGAAATATGCCGGCCTGTTCAACAAGATCGATACGGAGCGCGACCGCTTCCTCGAATTCGAGCGCTGGTGGAACGGCTTCTACTTCCTGAGCCGCGAGGAGATCGTCGCGATCGTCGAGAACCTGTTCATCGGCAACAAGCTCGAAAAGGGCCTGATGCGCATTTGCGACGGCTGTATCGCCGACCTGCGGCGCATCCGGAACCCGCTGGTCGTCTTCGCCTCCTACGGCGATAACATCACGCCGCCGCATCAGGCCTTGGCGTGGATACCCGCGGTCTACGAGAACACGGACGATCTCAAAAAGGCCGGCCAGCGCATCGTCTATCTGACCAATCCGCATGTGGGCCATCTCGGCATCTTCGTCTCGGCCAAGGTCGCTCGCTTTGAGCACCGCGCGATTCTCGAGAGCCTGGAGGAGATCGAGGCCCTGACGCCGGGCCTTTACGAAATGAAGATCGACAATCCGAGCGGCGATCCCGACTGCCACAAGCCGCAATATTCCGTGAGCTTCGAGGATCGCCAGGTCGAGGATATCGAGTTTCCGCAACAGACCGAGGCGTTCGAGCGGGTGCGCGAAGCGTCGGAATTCAACGAGTCGTTTTACCGCACCTTCGTCAGCCCCTGGGTTCAGGCGGCGACCAACCCGTGGGTTGCCGAAGGGCTCAAATGGCTGCATCCCATGCGGACCAGCCGTTACCTGTTTTCCGGCGCCTTCAACCCATGGATGCAGGGTATCGCAACCCTGGCGGATGGTATTGCGAAGACGCGAAGCCCTCTTCCTGAGGATCACCCGCTCCTGAATAAGGAGCGGGAGCTTATCGCTCATGTCTCCGATGCGATAGAAGACGCTCGAAACGCGCGGGACGGCGCCTACGAGCAGGCATTCAAACTGCTTTATGGCGACACCCCCGAAGGGACAGCCGGGAAATGACCGATGGCGTTGACGGAACGATCCTGGTCATCAACAGCGGCTCCTCCAGCATCAAATTCGCGCTATTCGATATGGCCGCGGACGAGCCCCGCCGGGTCTGGCAGGGAGCGCTGGAACGGATCGGCTTCGACGCCGGCCGCTTCGCCGCGACGGACGTCCGGGGGACGATTCTCATCGATGAGACCCTGGCAATACCCAACCACGTCGTCGCCCTCGACCTGCTGCTCGGCTGGGTCGAGGACCGGATGTCGCAAAAGGACCTCATCGCCGTCGGCCACCGGGTGGTCCATGGCGGAGAGGAGTGCGACTGCTCGCTCCTCGTCACGCCCGCGCTCGAAGTCCGCCTGAAACGACTGATCCCTCTCGCACCGCTCCACCTGCCGCACAACCTCGCCGGTATCGTGGCGGTTCGCCTGCGCCGCCCCGACCTTCCCCAGGTCGCCTCCTTCGACACCGCCTTTCACCACGGCTTGCCCCGCGTGGCGCGCTTGACCGGCCTGCCCCGCCGTTTCGAGGAGGATGGCGTCCGCCGCTACGGATTTCACGGCCTGTCCTATGAATACGTTATCGACGAGGTGCGTCGGCGGGACGACGACGCGGCTACAGATGGGCGGATCATCGTTGCCCATCTCGGCAATGGCGCCTCCATGGCGGCGATCAAGGACGGGCGCAGCGTCGAGACCACGATGGGCTTTTCGACGCTCGCCGGCCTGCCCATGGGGACGCGTCCCGGCGATCTCGACCCCGGGGTGTTGCTGCATCTCCTGATCGAGAAGCAGATGCCCGCCGAGGCGTTGCAGGATCTGCTCTACGACGCCTCGGGATTGCTCGGGATCTCCGGATTGAGCCGCAACATGGCCGACCTCTTGGCTCGGCGGGTCGCGCCGGAAGCGGCCGAGGCGATCGAGTTCTTCTGCCACCACGCCCGCCGGCATCTGGCTGGCCTGACGGCCGCGCTCGGGGGCCTCGACCGGCTCGTCTTCACCGGCGGGATCGGCGCCAATTCGCCCGAGATCCGTGCTCGCATTTGCGACGGTCTCGGCTATCTCGGCCTTGCACTCGATGCGGGCCGCAATGCCGGTCATGAGCGTGTCGTTTCATCGGACGGCAGCCCCGTGCTTATCGAGGCCTTTAAGACGGACGAGGAACTGGTCATCGCGCGGCATGCGCGGGACCTGCTGGGCGCATCGTCAACAGTCGAAAAGACGCATGCTCATGGTTAATCAAGCCGAGACCCTCAAGGATTTGGTAGAGGCGGCGCAAGCGCACGCGCCGATCCGCGTGGCCGTCGTCGCCGCCGATCAAGGACTTGTCCTCGAGACGGTGCGGGAAGCCGCCTCGCTTGGCCTGATCGAGCCCCGCCTTATCGGCGATCCCGACGGGATCCTCGCTTGCGCCAAGGACGCCCATGTGGAGATCGACCGGGCGGCGATCGTCAACGCGAAGAGCGACGCCGAAGCGGCGCGGGCGGGCGTCGATCTCGTTCGGACCGGAGACGCCGACGCGGTCATGAAAGGCAACATCCACACCGATGCCTTCATGCGGGCGCTTCTCGACAAGGACCGCGGATTGCGGGTCCCGGGCCAGCGGGTCAGCCACGTGTTCATGGTCGATATCCCGACCTACCCCAAGCTCCTCGCGATCACGGACGCGGCCATCAACATCACGCCTGATCTCACCGCCAAGGCGCAGATTCTTCAGAACGCCATCGAGGTCTTGGGACTGCTGGGCGTGGAGACGCCCAAGGCCGCTATCCTGTCGGCGGTCGAGACCGTCAACCCGGCCATTACATCGACCCTGGACGCCGCCTGTCTGACCCTGATGGCCAAGCGGGGACAGATCGCCGGCGCCATCGTCGATGGGCCCATGGCCTTCGACAACGCGATCTCGGCCGATGCCGCGCGAGAAAAAGGCATCATCTCGGGGGTCGCCGGCGATGTCGATATCCTGTTGGTGCCCGATCTCGTCTCCGGCAACATTCTGGCCAAGAACCTCGAGTATCTGGCCGGCGCCACGGCCGCGGGTATCGTCTTGGGTCTGTCGGTGCCAGCTGTGCTCAGTTCGCGCGCGGACCCCCCGGCCGCACGCCTCGCCGCGCTAGCGCTCACTGTCCTAATGCATCAACCCCGGGCGCAAAGGAGGGAAACAACGGAGCCGGAATCGGCCATCCATTGCGCACCCCAGCCCGAAGACGCTTGCTGTCCGATCGGAGCCTGAACCATGCTGCAGGTGCCAGACGATAAGCGAAAGGGACTCGACAGTACGTCGCCTTGTCCCGATGACGAGGCGAGGTCCCGGCCGTCTCTGGATCAACCCCTACACGCGGCGCTCGGGCGGCTCACTGCCGGGATTTCGCCGGTGGCGCTTGCTCAGGCCTATACGGATTGGGCCCAGCATCTCCTGCTATCGCCCGACAAGCAGATAGAACTGGTCGGGAAGGCGGCGAGCAAGTGGGCGCGCTATCTGGAATACTGTCCGCGGGCTTGCTCGGATCCTCATTGTGAGGTCTGTATCGAGCCCCTGCCGCAGGACAAGCGCTTTGCCGGCGATCCGTGGCAGACATGGCCATACAATGCGTTCTATCAGGGCTTCCTCCTGACCCAGCAATGGTGGCACAACGCCACGACCGGCGTCCCCGGAGTCTCCAAGCATCATGAGGAGGTTGTCTCCTTCGTCGCCCGGCAACTCCTCGACATGGTCTCTCCGGCGAATTTTCCGGCGACCAACCCCGAGGTCCTGAAGGCGACTCTCGACAGCGCCGGCCAGAACCTGGTTCATGGGGCCGCCAATTTTATCGAAGACTGGCAACGCGCCGTCAGGGGCGAGCGGCCGGCCGGCGCGGAGGATTTCGAGGTCGGCCGGAACCTTGCGGTGACGCCCGGCAAGGTGATCTTCCGCAACGAATTGATCGAGCTGATCCAATACGCGCCGGCGACGGACAAAGTTCATCCCGAGCCGGTCCTGATCGTGCCGGCCTGGATCATGAAATACTACATCCTCGACCTCAGCCCCGAGAACTCGCTGGTGAAGTACCTGGTCGAGAAGGGCCACACGGTCTTCATGATCTCCTGGAAGAACCCGGCGGCGGAGGACCGCGACCTCGGTCTGGAAGACTACCGCAGGCTCGGAGTCATGGCCGCGCTCGACGCGGTCTCCGTGATCATCCCGGAGCAGCGGATCCACGGCGCTGGCTACTGCCTCGGCGGCACACTCCTGTCGATCGCCGCGGCGGCCATGGCCCGCGACGGCGACGAACGGCTGGCGACTCTGACCCTGTTCGCCGCGCAGACCGATTTCACGGAAGCCGGCGAGCTGATGCTGTTCATCGATGAGGCCCAGGTCAGTTTCCTCGAGGACATTATGGCGGAGCAGGGCTACCTCGATACCAAGCAGATGGCCGGCGCCTTCCAACTGTTGCGCTCCAACGACCTGATCTGGTCGGCCATGGTGCAGAACTATCTCTTGGGCGAGCGCCGTCCGCTGTTCGACTTGATGGCGTGGAACGCAGATGCGACGCGCATGCCGGCCAGGATGCACTCGGAGTATCTCCGGCAGCTGTTCCTCGACAACGATCTGGCGGACGAGCGCTACTGCATCGACGGCCGCCCGGTTTCGCTGCGTGACATCCGTATCCCGATCTTCGCCGTCAGCACCCTCTCCGACCACGTCGCCCCCTGGCGGTCAGTCTATAAGATCCACGCCCAAACTAATGCCGATGTCACCTTCGTGCTGTCCAACGGCGGCCACAATGCCGGCATCGTCAGCCCGCCCGGCAACGCCAAACGCTATCACCAAATCGCCACGCACGACGACCTCGCCGCTTATCTAGATCCGGACAGCTGGCAGACGCAGGCGGTCCACCATGACGGCTCTTGGTGGCCCTGCTGGCAGGGCTGGCTCGCCGAACATTCGGGCGAGCCCATCAAGCCGCTCCGGCTGGGCGCGCCGCGCAAGGGCTATCGGCCCCTGGGCGACGCGCCCGGCGCCTATGTGCGCGAACCGTGAACATTGGCATACAAATGATCGGGGTCCGGAACGACCCGTAGTCGCGATGGGTGAGGGAGTGAGCGATGGCTTGGCTGGCAGAGAACTGGGTTTGGGTCCTGATCGGAATCGCGTTCGTCGCGATGCATCTTTTCGGGCACGGCGGCCATGGCGGTCACGGAGGTCACAGTGGGGGCGGTGAATCGAGCCGGCGCCCGAGAAATGAAAACGAGACGGATCGGTCCGGGCAGCACCGGCACTGACGGATCGTTTGACCGGCTCCGATCGCCGGCGCGCCGTCGGATGATGCCGGACAGGATTCTCATGTGCGCCGGATCAGAGGAAGCGGAACAAGTCGGCGAGATGAAGGATGAAGATTATGCTGAACACGAAGCTGGTCACATGGGCGTTGGGGATCTGGACAAGCATCACATTCGTGGTTTGCGTGATCTACGGTCTTGTGACACCGCAGAGCCTTCATATGAGCGCATTTCTTGAGCAGGTCCTGCCGGCCTTCAAATGGCTGACGTGGTGGGGTTTCCTGCTTGGTCTGACCGAAAGCTTCCTTTACGGCGCCTACGCCGGGCTTGTGTTCTGCCCGGTTTACAACTGGCTGCATCGGCGCTGGGGCGCGACATGAAAAACAATACAAGGATCGATTTATGAAAACGACCGTCATCGAGGTCGCGGGGCTGGTCTCCGTGCTTAGCGCCCGGGGCGTAGAAAAACGGCTCGCCCGGCTTCCCGGCGTTCGCAAGGCCGAGGTGAACTACGTCGCCGGCAGCGCCACCGTCGTCTACGACGAAAAGCGCACGGACCTCAAGGCGATCAAGGCGAAGGTGGCCGAGTGCGGCTATCACTGCGGCGGCGAACTCGTGCCGAAGCATGTCTGCGAGACCGAGGATCCGCCGGCTGAGAGCGTCGCCGTTGCGATGCCCGCGCACGAGCACCATGCGAAGGCGGGCAGGGCGAAGGCGGAAGCCGGAAAAGCGCCCGCCGTAGATCATGCGGCGCACGAGATGGGCCATGGCGGCGGCATGAGCATGGAAGCCATGGTTCGCGACATGCGCAACCGCTTCTGGATCGCGCTGGTTTTCAGCATACCGATTTTCGTCTACTCGCCGATGGGCGGGCTGTTCACGCCGCCTGCGCCGCCGTTCGGGCTGCGCTTGGACATCTGGCTCTTCTTCCTGGCGAGCGCCGCCGTGCTCTATCCGAGTTGGCCGTTCTTCGTCGCCGCCTGGCGGGCGCTGCGCAACGGCGTCCTCAACATGGCGGTGCTGGTCGTCCTGTCGGTGGGCACCGGATACATCTTCAGTGTCGGCGCCACCTTCTTTTTTCCCGGCGTTCAGTTCTACGAAGCGGTCGCCGTGCTCTTGGTTTTTATTCTGCTCGGCCATTGGCTGGAGATGCGCGCCCGAGCGGGGGCTTCCGACGCCATCCGCTCGCTGATGGATCTCGCACCGCCCATGGCCATTGTACTGCGCGACGGCCGCGAAATCGAGGTCCCCACCGCGGAAGTACTTAAAGACGATACGGTCGTGATCCGGCCCGGCAACAAGATCCCCGTCGACGGTGAAATCCTCGAGGGCGAGTCGCAGGTGGACGAATCCATGCTCACCGGCGAGTCCATGCCGGTGGCGAAGAAGCCCGGCGATAGCGTCATCGGTGCGACGATCAACAAGAGCGGCAGCTTTAAGTACCGCGCCACCAAGGTGGGCGCCGACACGGCGCTCGCCCAGATCGTCAAGCTCGTGCAGGAGGCGCAGAACTCCAAAGCGCCGGCACAGCTGCTTGCCGACCGGGCTTCGCAATGGCTGGTGCTGATCGCGGTCGTCATTGGCCTTGCGACCTTCGCCACCTGGTTCTGGTGGGTCGGCGAGCCCTTGCTGTTCGCCTTGACGCTGACGATCACGGTCTTCGTGATTGCCTGCCCGGACGCCTTGGGGTTGGCGACGCCGATGGCGGTGATGGTGGGTACGGGCCTCGGTGCCATGAACGGGATCCTGTTCAAGAACGCCGGCGCCCTGGAGGATGCGACCAAGCTCGATGTCATCGTCTTCGACAAGACCGGGACGTTGACGATGGGCGAACCGGACGTGGTCGAGGTTGTCGTGTCGTCCGACATGACAGAAGACAAGGTCTTGGCCTTGGCGGCGACCGTCGAGCAAGGCTCCGACCATCCGTTGGCGCAGGCGATTTTGAAGCACGCGGGCGACATGCAGAAGGCGCAATTGACCGGCTTCGAGAACATCGAAGGCAAGGGTGCGCGGGCGGAAATCGATGGGCAGGAGGTGTTGCTCGGCAACCGCCGGCTGATGGACGAACGCAAGGTCGCGATGGACGCGCTTGAACCCGAGGCGAAGCGGTTGCAAGGCGCCGGTCAGACGGTGGTTCATATCGCGCGTTCCGGACAACTGGTCGGTCTGATCGCCATCGCTGATGCGCCCCGGCCGACCGCTGCCCCGATGGTGGCGAAGCTGCGCGAACGCGGCGTCGAGGTGGCGATGCTCACCGGCGACAATCAGGCGACGGCCGACCGGATCGCGGCGGGCCTTGGCATCACGACGGTCCTGGCCGACGTGCTGCCGGGCCAGAAGGCGGACAAGGTGAAGGAGCTGCAAGATCAGGGCAAGCGGGTCGGTATGGTCGGCGACGGTGTCAACGACGCACCCGCCCTGACTCAGGCTGACGTGGGGTTCGCCATCGGGGCGGGCACGGACGTCGCGATCGAGAGCGCCGATGTGGTGTTAATGAAAAGCGACCCCTACGACGTCGTGGGCGCAATCGAGTTGTCGCGCGCGACGCTGCGCAAGATGCACCAGAACCTTTTTTGGGCTGTGGCCTACAACGTCGTCGCGTTTCCCGCGGCAGCCGGCGTTTTCTATCCCTTTGTCATCAGTCCCGAGGTCGCGGCCCTTGCCATGTCGGGGAGTTCGGCCCTGGTGGCGGTGAACGCCATGCTGCTGAAACGAACGCGGCTGGAGGGCATTCATGCCGCGCCCCGCAAAGCCTGAAGTTGAAGCATGGCGCCCTTACTTGTCACCGGACGAACCGGTGACCGTCGTCGGCGCCGGCGTGGCGGGGCTCGCTTGCGCCATCCTGCTGGCCCGAGCCGGTCAGTCGGTCATCGTGCGGGAATGGCACAACACGGTCGGAAGCCGATTCCATGGGGATTTTCAGGGCCTGGAGAACTGGAGCGACGACCGGGACATCCTCGACGAGCTGCGCGTCGCTGGCATTGAGACAAGCTTCGAGGCTCATCCCGTCCGCGAAGGCACTGCCTTCGACGCTTGGGGTCAAGCCTATCCGATATGCGGCGAGCGACCCCTTTACTATCTCGTCCGTCGCGGCGGCGAAGGCAGCCTGGAGCTCGCCCTGCTCAAGCAGGCCATCGGCGCCGGCGCCGAGGTGCGGTTCGGCGACCGCGTCGCAGATCCGGTCGGGTCGACCATTCTCGCGGTCGGGCCAAGGACTGCCGACGCCATCGCTGCCGGCTATGTCTTCGAGACCGATCGGCCGAACGGCAACTGGATCGCCTTCAATGATCGGCTCGCGCCGCTCGGCTACGCCTATCTCCTGATCCACGCCGGCCGCGGCACGGTGGCGAGCTGCATGTTCACCGGCTTCAAGCGGCAGGCGGAACATGTCGAACGCACGGTGGCCTTCTTCCGCGAGAAGGCAGGGCTTGAAATGTGCGATCCCAAGCCGTTCGGCGGTTTCGCCAACTTTCGCCTGCCGCGCACCGCTCTGCAGGGAGGGCATCCCGTGGTCGGAGAGCAGGCCGGGTTCCAGGACGCGCTCGCCGGCTTCGGCATGCGCTATGCTCTGCGCTCGGGCATTCTCGCGGCTCGTAGCCTGCTCGAGGGAACTGACTACACGCGGCTCTGGCGTCAAGAGCTTCTGCCGCTGCTCAGAACGGGCGTCAGCAACCGGTTCATCTTTAACAACGCGGGCGCGCGCGGGCGGCGCTGGGCGCTGCGCGGGATGAGCCGCTCCAATACGGCGGCGAAGCTGCGACGCCTTTATCGGCCGTCGGTCCTGACCCGTCTCGTCTACCCGCTTGCAGTTTGGCGCTACCGGGCGCCGCTCGGCGATCCGAGTTGCGATCATGTGGCCTGCGCCTGTGTCTGGTGCCGCCACGGCGTAGGCCATGCCGCGCCAAGCGACGTTTAGCTCGCTCTGCCGGAGAAGGAGTAATAGTACTTATGGAAGTCATCGATCTTAAGGGCCGGAAAGGCCTTGTGGTCGGCATAGCCAACGAGCACAGCCTTGCCTGGTCGGCGGCCCAGCATTTCCGGAACGCAGGGGCCGATCTGGCCATGACCTATCTGAACGACAAGGCCAAGCCGTTCGTCGAACCGCTCGCCCGCGAGGCCGGAGCATCGCTGTTCCTGCCTTGTGACGTTGCCGAGCCGGGTCAGTTGGAGGCTGTGTTCGAAGCGATAGATAAGGAATGGGGCCGGCTGGATTTCCTGCTGCATGCGATCGCCTGGGCCCGCAAGGAGGACCTGCACGGACGGCTGACCGATTGTTCGGCCGACGGCTTCGCCGAGTCCATGCTTATCTCCTGCCATTCTTTGATCCGCATGGCGAAGCTCGCCGAACCGCTCATGGACAAGGGCGGCAGCCTGATGACGTTGAGCTATTACGGCGCCGAGAAAGTGGTCGACCACTACAATGTGATGGGCCCGGTCAAGGCCGCGCTCGAGGCCTCGGTCCGCTACCTGGCGCATGAACTCGGGCGCCGCTCGATCCGGGTTAACGCGATCTCCGCGGGCGCGGTTGCAACCCGGGCCGCCTCTGGCATCGAACATTTCGATGAACTGTTGAACGAGACCGTTCGCAAGGCGCCGCTGCGGCGTACCGTGGACGCCTGCGAAGTGGGGCGCGCCGCCCTCATGCTGGCAAGCGACTATACGAGCGCCATTACCGGGGAAACCCTCTATGTCGACGCGGGATTTCACATCGAGGGGATGGTATTTCACTGATGGCTGCACTCGGACCCGAGAAGGACATGATCGTCACAGACCCGGTATGCGGCATGCGTCTGGCGCTGGAGAAGGCCGCGGCCCAGCACGAGCATGAGGGCTGGGCCTATTTCTTCTGCTCGAATGCCTGTCACAAGCTCTTTCTGGCGGCGCCGGAGCGATATTCTTCGAGTCGCCGCCAAGTCTCGCCGGCACAGGTCGACAAAGAACCCTAGCCACGCCAGCCCGCTGTTGACTGAAGCGGCTGATTCTCGGGCAATAGCTCGATTCGGAACAATGTCTGGTTGCGGGCGTTCTTATTTTCATTAGACTGGAGGCGTGAAGACATTCCGGCATTTACTGTGGGCTAGTACTGTGAATAGAGCGTGCCGACATCTTGTAATCCTCTTGCAGGTTCTTGCGCTCGTGACCTTCCCACAGTTGGAGAGCGTTGTGCGGGTCGACGCGCCGGAATTAAAACCTATGATGATCGGCGCTTCACCCCATCACCACAATGGGACCGTTCGCCGCGAAGCTCGCGGTCATGATCGCACTCAGGTCGAGGACTCCGAAAGTCGGACCTCCGCCGTTCCCACGGGCTCGCCAGTTGAGGTCCCGATTACATGTGATCCCTGCTGTACCGTGGGCATAGGCCACTGCGTTGCGCTCATGTTTGCACTGCCAGGGATCCCGGAACCAGAGTGGCTCCGCGCATCTAAAATCACAAGGGTCGACTCTCTGAACTCGCGTCAAGTCGCCCCGCTAGGTCATCCCCCCAAAGTTCACGCCTGATCGACGCGCGCTGACGTCCCGTCACTGGCTCTCGTCATGTACGGCTGAGTAAAGCTGCTTGCGCATGAGCCTGCCGTCTCGTCGGTAGCCCATCAAACGCAGAACTCCACGTGGTTTCGAAATGCTGATCCGCAGAGCCTCGGCTCGCGGGGCAGGGCTTGTTGGCCAAGTCCGCAAGCGGCGCGTTGCCGGACCACAGTGCAATCCAGCAATCAAGGTTGCCGCCAAGTGGATGCCGAACACCCGCAGGCAAGCAACCCGAGATCAGGAAGATCGAAATGACACCGCACTTGAAGAATCGGCCCGTCAAGCGACAGCTTGGCCAGTCGTCGTTGGCCGGGCATGGACGCCAACAGGATATCGAACCGCTCGATCCGAAACTTACGGCGATACTCACGGCGAGCCGCACGCAGTTTCTACGTTATCTCCAACATCGCCTCGGCGACCGGGACGAGGCCGAAGACGTGCTCCAGGACTTCCATATGAGGGTCCTTGCCAAAGCCAGCCAGATCAGGGACACGGGCTCTACCATGGCTTGGCTGCGTGCAGTGCTCAAATCGGTGCTTGCCGATCACTTCCGTCGCGCGGCAGCGGAAAGAAACGCTCGCCAACTGATGGTAGCCGACTGGTTGGCGACAAACACTGAACAGGAGATGATTCCGACCGAGGAAGAAGGTTTCGATCGCATTGCATGCAACTGCTTTTACAAGCTGCTGCCCACGTTGAAGCGGGAATATGCGGATGCTCTCATGCGGATCGACCTGGCGCAGGAGCCGCGCGAGGACGTCGCCCGCTCCCTTGGCATTACGGCGGGCAATATGAGAGTCCGGTTGCACCGTGCGCGTCGTGCCTTGAAGGAAACACTCAAACGCTCATGCTGGCGGTGCCGGGCGCACGATTGCTTCGGGCAATGTGGGCCGCCGGGTGGGCCAGAACGAGGGAATACACGCTCGACTTGCGAACTGTAACGAGGCCGCGATAAGCCCGTCGCCTATGAGGAGAAGACGGTGATAGCGCCGCTTTCCTTGTCGTATAGAGGCCGGGTGGATTTGCCACTACAGCGGATAGTGTTTCGGGACAGATTCCCGGGATGATCCGAGAGGCTGGCTTCAGGAACATCGCCGGGTTGCCAACCCTGCCCCGGAAGACCGCCGCGCTGTAACGCTTCGGGTTCCGATCCGTCTATTAGGATAAGTCAGTTGCTGAACTGCGACTGAAGTAGAGGTGCATGCCGTCACGAGCGAGCGATGGAGATTTACATGATGGCAAGACTAAAGGCGGCCCTGTTCGTATTCCCGAGCGCCTTCGTATCGCTGCCGGCCCTGGCGCAGGCGCCGGCTGATCGGCCGGGTTACTGGCATCCGGACTGGGGATGGGGTCATATGATTTTTGGTTCGCTCATGATGATCTTGTTCTGGGGCGGCATAATCCTGCTGATTATCCTTGCGGTCCGCTGGATAGGCGGCGGGCCCTCCGGTGAACACGCGTCTCCGGCCGCGCGCAAGACGCCGGTCGACATCCTTCAGGAGCGCTTCGCCAGAGGTGAAATCGACAAGGACGAGTTCGAGGAGCGCAAACGGCTTCTGTCGGATTGAACGCGACAATAGCGGGACATCAGCGGATGGCGCGCCGGACCGGCTACGGGACAAGACAACAGTTGAGGAATAGACAATGGAGAAAGTGGTTGAGTTCCCGGATCGCAGTGACAGCTCGGTCGCGGACAGACCGTCCCGCGGTGGCGCGCATATCGACCTTTCGGTAGGCGGCATGACGTGCCGTCATTGTCCGCCGATGGTCGAGAAGGCGCTTGAGGGGATCGATGGTGTCAAAGCGGCGCAGGTGAACCTCTCCTCCGGAACTGCGGCCATCGACTACGACCCCGGTCAAGCCTCAGTCGGCGACCTGGCAAAAGCGATCCGATCCGCCGGCTACAGCGCGGGCACCGCCAAGACGCGTCTCCTGATCAAGAACATGCATTGTTCTTCTTGCGTGACACGCATCGAACTCGCCCTGCGGATGACGCCCGGTGTGGTCTCGGCTCGGGCCAATCTCGGTCCCAACGCGGTCGATGTCGAGTACCAGCCGGAGGTCGTCGATTTCGCCGCGATCCGCAGGGCGATCGAGTCCGCCGGCCACAAGATCGCCGAACCCAAGCCCGCCGAGATCAAAGCCGCCATCGAGGAAGATGCCGATCCGGAAGAAGCGGCGCGCAATCAGGAATACCGTACCCTGATGCGCAAGTTCTGGTTCGCCGCGATCGTTTCGGTCCCGGTGATGGGGCTGAGCTATCCGGACCTGATCCCTGGCCTTCGTGACTGGATGCCGATGGGCAGCGAGACGCGGCGCATCGTCTGGGCGCTGTTGGGCGTGCTGACACTGCCGGTGCTTGTCTGGTCTGGCTCGCAGTTCTTCTCGGGCATGTGGGACGGACTCAAGCACCGGTCCGCCAACATGCACACGCTGATTGCCATCGGCGTCTCGGCGGCCTTCGTCTACTCGGTTGTTGCAGTGGCCTATCCGGCGATGTTTCCGACGGTTGCGTTGGCGGAAGTGTTTTGGGACGTGACGTCAGTGGTGATTGCCCTTGTCGTGCTGGGGCTAGCGCTGGAGTTGAAAGCAAAGGGGCGAACCTCGGAAGCGATCAAAAAGCTGATGAGCCTGCAGGCGAAGACCGCGCGGGTTCTTCGGGACGGCAAAGAGATTGACCTGCCCGTAGAAGAAGTCGTGGTGGATGACATCGTGATCGTGCGGCCGGGTGAGAAGATCCCGGTCGATGGTGAACTGTCCGAAGGGTCGAGCGCGGTCGACGAGTCGATGATCACCGGCGAGTCGATCCCAATCGAGAAGCAGGTCGGCGACGAAGTCATCGGCGGCACGCTGAACAAGACCGGCAGCTTTCAGTTCCGCGCCACCAAGGTTGGCAAGGACACCGCGCTTGCCAGCATCATCCGTATGGTGAAAGACGCACAAGGTTCGAAGGCGCCGATCCAGCGCGTTGTGGACCTGGTCTCGGGCTATTTCGTGCCGACGGTGATGATCCTTGGCATTCTCGCCTTCGTGGCGTGGTATCTGGTGGGTCCGGAGCCCAGAATCATCTATGCGACCATCGTTCTCGTCACGACACTGATCATCGCCTGCCCCTGCGCGCTCGGCCTCGCGACGCCCACCTCGCTGACTGTCGGTATCGGCAAGGGGGCCGAGAACGGCATCCTGATCCGCTCCGGCGATGCGCTCCAAACGTCCGAGAAGCTGGATTCTCTTATCCTCGACAAGACCGGCACCATCACCCGCGGCGAACCGGCACTCACCGACGTGGTTACGGCCGAAGGTTCTGATGAGACGGAGGTCTTGCGTTTAGCCGCGTCCCTGGAGCGCGGCTCCGAACATCCGCTCGGTGAGGCGATCGTCAAAGGCGCGGAGGATCGCGGCATCGATCTGACGAGTGCCGAAGGTTTTGCCGCTATTCCCGGTCACGGTGTGAGTGGCGGTATCGACGGCAAGAATGTGTTGCTCGGTAACGCCAAGCTGATGCGTGATCGCGGCATCGAGATCGATGCCCTGACAGCTGACTGGGAGCGGCTGGCAACCGAGGGCAAGACGCCGATGTATGTCGCGGTCGACGGCGCCGCAGCCGGTCTGGTGGCCGTAGCAGACACCGTCAAGTCGGACTCAAAGGAAGCCATCGATCTCTTGAAAAAGATGGGCATCGAGGTGGTCATGCTCACCGGCGACAACCAGCGCACCGCTGACGCTATCGCGCGCGAGGTGAATGTTGACCGGGTTCTGGCGGAAGTTCTGCCCGACGATAAGGCCCATGAGGTGCAAAAGCTCCAGCTCGAGGGCAAGCGGGTCGGCATGGTGGGTGACGGCATCAACGACGCCCCGGCGCTTGCTCAGGCGGATGTTGGTTTCGCCATTGGCACCGGCACCGACGTGGCGATCGAGGCAAGCGATGTCACCCTAATTAAGGGCAGCCTCATAGGTGTGGTCACGGCCATCGAGATCAGCCGGGCGACGATGAAAAACGTTCGCCAGAATCTCGTCGGCGCTTTCGGTTACAACACCGCCGGAATCCCGGTAGCTATGGGCGTGCTGTACCCGTTCTTTGGGCTGCTGCTGTCGCCCCTGATTGCGGCTGCAGCGATGGCGTTCAGCTCGGTGACCGTCGTCACAAACGCCAACCGCTTGCGCTTTTTCGAACCGAGGAGGGCCGTCAAATGACGCCGGATCGCTGGATCGTTCTTATTGGCGGGCTCGTGCTCGTTGCCTTCATCGTTTGGTTCTTCTGGCTGAAGCGCGCCAAGGGCGTGCGAGCGGCGGAGACCTCCGGCGGGCACCAGGAAGTCATGGTGCTGGTCAAAGGCGGCTACACGCCCGACACCATCATCGTCCGGCACGGCAAGCCGGTGCGCCTTAACTTCCGGCGCGAGGAAACCGCATCCTGCTCGGAGAAGGTCATCTTCGCCGATTTCAATAAGAGCGCCGACCTGCCGACCGGCGAGACGGTGCGCGTCGAGTTCGTTCCCGATACGCCCGGAGAGTACGAGTTCGCCTGCGCAATGGGCATGTTCCGCGGCAAGCTGGTTGTTGAATAGGGAATGGCATGATCATCGGCAGCGCCATGGAAGCCTTGGTCACTTGGACCATCGTCGGTCTCGAACTGGCGGCGCTCGCGGTCATTGCAGGCGGATTTGCGTGGAGCGCCGGGAAAACGTTTGTCGTTTACATCCGTGACAGAACGGAACAGCGCTACCCTTCATTTCGGCGGGAGCTGGGCCGCAGCACGCTGATCGCGCTCGAGCTTTTGGTGGCTGCCGACATATTGCGTTCGCTCGTGCTTGAGCCATCGCTATCGAACATCGCGGTTCTCGGCGCCCTTGTCGCCATCCGCACCTTTCTCAGCTTCTCCATCGACGTGGAACTGGACGGCTGCTGGCCTTGGGAGCGGGCGAAAGCTCGTCCACAAGGGGCGGCGGAGCAGGGGACACTATGAGTAACCGATCGACGCAATCCCATCCACGGTTCTGGCGTTCGCGCGCCGGTATCGTCCTTCTCGTTTTTCTGGGGATCGCTGGCTTCCTTCTGCTCTATGAGCATCGCGCTCATGTGTTCACGGGAAGCGGCATACTCATCGGCCTGCTCGTCTTTTGTATCGGCATGCATCTCTTCATGCACGGTGGGCACGGCGGCCATGGCGGTGGTCATGGTCACGACGCACCGACAAATCCGGACGAGGACTAACCATGGAAACAAGCTCCTACGGTCTATGGCTTCTGGTCGTCATTAACTCCGCGATTTTCATTCTGTTTGCGTTCAGCTTCTTCAAGCCGAAGACCGGCAGGGACTGGCGGTCCTTCGGCGCTTTCAGCGCTTTCCTCGTCGCGCTCTTCACCGAGATGTACGGCTTCCCGCTCACCATCTATTTCCTGTCCGGCTGGTTGCAGACCAATTACCCCGACATCGACTGGCTTGCCCACGATTCCGGCCATCTTTTGGAAATGCTGTTCGGCTGGAAGGGGAATCCGCATTTCGGGCCGTTTCACCTACTGAGTTTTGTCTTCATCGGCGGCGGGTTCATTCTGCTCTCGGCCGCTTGGCGCGTCCTCTATCAAGCGCAGCGGTCCGGAGCGCTGGCGGAGACCGGCCCCTATGCCCGCATTCGCCATCCGCAATATGTCGGCTTCGTCCTGATCCTGATCGGTTTCCTATTCCAATGGCCGACCATCCTCACCCTCGCAATGTTTCCGGTGCTGCTCGTCATGTACTGGCGCCTTGCTCTGCGGGAGGAGCGGGAGGTTGAAGCCGAGATGGGTGACGCCTATCGACGCTACGCTGCGCGGGTGCCCCGCTTCGTGCCGCGCCTGCAAGGCATCTTGGGCAAGTCGGCCGCCGAACAGGACCGGCCATGAGGCGAACCTGTTGTAAGCAGTAATGCAAGGGCGGCGACACGGAAAGGATCGATAGGAGTGACGTCTGCGACAGTTGATAGCCCATCTTCGGGTTCCGATTCTTTGGAGATCAAACGGCGCGATTTTCTCTACGTTACGGCCGGCGCCATGGCGACGGTCGGCACAGCGGCTGCCCTGTGGCCGTTTATCGACAGCATGAATCCGTCGGCGGACGTTCTTGCCCTGTCATCGACCGAGCTCGACCTCGCTCCCATCCAAACAGGACAGCGCATCACCGTGGTGTGGCGGGGCCAACCGGTGTTCATCGTCCGCCGCACCGCCGATGAGATCGCACGCGCCAGGGCCGATGACGGCAACCCGGACCTGATTGATCCGATGGCGGATGCCGCGCGTGTGCAGCGGCCGGAATGGCTGATCGTCGTGGGTGTCTGCACACATCTCGGCTGCGTGCCACTCGGACAGAAATCGAGTGATCCTCACGGCAAATACGGGGGATGGTTCTGCCCTTGCCACGGGTCCGTTTATGACACGTCAGGCCGCGTCCGGCGGGGACCGGCGCCGCGCAACCTCGACGTCCCGCCCTATACGTTCCTGGACGACTTGCGCGTCCGGATCGGATGAGACGGGGACCGGACACTCCGCGGATGGTTGCGGCGGAATTTTCCAAATTCCTGTACGGCGAAAGGGAGACAGAACCCCTCGAGCAAGTCCAGCAACACAGAGGACTTGGCGCCAATTGCAGGGCGAGGTTGGTAAGCCGGATCGCTTCCCACGCGGCATGCCAGCGTCGCGGCTTTAGCACCGCTAAGTGCCAAGATACTCCATCGACTCACAACGATCGGAGTTCCCAACAACCAGAAGGGCGGAATTAAGAATAGCATGGCCAACCGGGTCAACAGGAAAGGAAACTTAGCGCTCCTCGATCCGGGGGCTTCTTGCCTGCTGTTCATCGATTTTGACGAAACGTCGCCGGGCATAACGCTCGAAGCGCCAGTCGTGAGCACCACCCACCAAGAGGTTTTGAGCAAAGCGGTCGAGCTTTCCATTCCCGCCTTTGTTTCTTTTATGGCCAGTAAAGAGCATGAACACTCGAGCTCTCCGCTGGATCTCCTCATACCGAAAGAAGCCCGATTGCAGCGATCAGTCATCAATCCATGGAAGGATGACCGTCTCTGCCAAACGATCTCCGAACAGCGGCGACATTGCCTAATTCTCGCGGGTGGGTGGCCGGAGGGCTCTTTGGCTCAAGCCGCCCTCGGCGCATTGGGAGAGGCATACGACGTCTATGTTCTATTCGATTTATGCAATGGACTTCTCGACTTGCAAAACTCTCCGGTTGCAGCCCGATTGATGCAGGCCGGTGTCGTTCCTCTGACAGCGCGTCAGCTCATCCTTGAATGGACCGACGCAGCGGGGATTACTTAAAAGTCACTATCTAAACCCTCTCAGCCACGAAGTTAAATTACTGACCGCGACCTTAAGGAATGCGGCTTACCCAAAGGGCCCACTGTCGCATCATCTCACCCGCCTAGTCGCCAGACATCATTCATCTGAGCCCCGACTCCGCGCGGTCGTCGCTCATCCAGGACATGATCCCTCAGCCCTGCGCAAGATTTTTGGCCGTTGAGGGCGCCGCGAGCCTGCTTGTCGCTGCTCCCTGCGCGGAGGGTGCGCCCTTCCCCAAAAGTAAAAGTCCTGTTCCAGCCGGGCGAAGCCCGGCTTCCCGGAAAGCAAAGGGGCCGGAGCTTCTCCTCAAAACTTCAACCTGAAGGAGACTGGCTTATGACCCAGCACCAGACCCCACGGCACGAAATCGGGGAGACCGTGCATCTCCCGCTTTCCAAGCTCGTGATGTCCCGCGAGAATCCGCGCAAGACCAAGCCGAATACGGCGGACGACCTCTTGGTCGCGTCGATCCGTTCGCGTGGTCTTCTGCAAAATCTCGGTGTGCGTCCGTCCGACACCAGCGCCGGCAAGTACGAGGTCCGCTACGGCGGACGGCGCCTTGCGGCGCTCCGCCTGCTGACCAAGGAAGGCCATTTCACCAAGACGCAAGAGTTCCCGTGCCGGATCGTCCCCAGCGACGACGCCGACGCTTCCGAAGAAGCGCTCGCGGAGAACATCGTCCGTGAAGCCCTGAGCCCGATCGACGATTTTGAAGCCTTCGCCAAACTCGACGCTCTGGGCCTTAGCGTCGAGGAGATCGCAAAGCGCTTCGGCGCGACGGAGCGAGCCGTGCGCCAGCGCCTCTCGCTCGGCCAGGCCGCGCCCTGCGTCCGCAAGGCGCTGCGCGAGGGCGAGATCAGCCTCGACATTGCCAAACTGTTCGCGGGTTGCCCCGATCTTGCCCGGCAAGAGCGCGTCTTCAAGGCCATCGACGAGGGCGGACATTTCTCGGCCCATTCGGTGCGCAAGATGCTCTACGAGAACGCTGTCTCGAGCAGCGACGCCATCGTTAAGTTCGTGACACTCGACGCCTATGAGGCTGCGGGCGGCACGGTGGAGCGCGACCTCTTCAGCGACGAGGCGCATCTCACCGATCTGGAGCTTCTGGCCAGCTTGCGCGACGCTAAGCTTGCGGAAGAAGTCGAACGGCTCACAGCCGACGGCTGGTCCTGGGTCGAAGCTCACGAAGGCTACGCCTACGACCTGATGCACGGGTTCGATCGCATCTACGGCAAGATCGTCGAGAAGAGCCCGGAAGAACAGGCCGAGCGGGTCAAACTTGAAAAAGAGCTCGACGTCCTCCTCGAAAAGAACGCCGACGCCGAAGACTGGAGCGACGAAGACTCCGAACGCTATGACGCGATCGAGGAACGGCTCGACGACCTGCGCGACGTCGAACGGGCCTTCACGGCCGAGCAGAAGGCCGTCGCCGGCTGCATCCTCTATCCCTCCCATGACGGTGTGACGGTGCATGAAGGGCTCGTCCGTAAGGAGGACCGCAAGAAAGTCCGGGCTCTGACGGCGGACGACACCGGTGCCGGAGAGGGCGGTGCGGGTGGCAGTGTCGATGTGGACGGCGATGACGAGGATGCGCCGAAAGCAGCGCCTGGCTATGGCCTCGGCCTTCGCAGCGATCTCGCCGTCTACAAGGCCCAAGCGCTTCAGGCGGCGCTCGCGGATACCCCGGAGACGGCGATCCTCATGCACCAGTTCATCCTGGTGCGGCGCATCTTCGGCCCGGTATTCGCGTCGCCCCACGGCACGACCTTGCAGGCCAATAAAGCCGATCTGCGGGTCGAACGGGGCGAGCTCGGCGAAACCACGGCGGCGGCCCTTCTCGACCATGCCGAACGGGCGCTGCGCACCGACATCTTCGACAGCGCCGGCCTTATCGCAAGCTGGAGCGCATTCAAGGCGCTCGAGGCGGACGAGCGCGACAGCCTTGTCGCTTTCGCCGTGGCGATGACAGTCGAGTCCATGAGCAGCGCGACGACGCTCACGGCTCTGGTCGCCCATGAGATGGATCTCAACATCCGCGACTATTGGAAGCCCACCGGCGAGAGCTTCTTCGCCCGGATCAAGAAGGACCAACTCATCGCCTTCCTGAAAGAAACGGTGGGCGGCGACGTCGCGGCCAAGCTGTCGAATGACTTCAAGGCCAAGAAATCGGAACTGGTCGATCTCTGCGACGGGCTGATCCACGACACCACGCCGGTCGACACCAAGCATCGGGACGCGCTCGACGATTGGGCGCCGGCTGGCATGGCCTTCGCCGCGCCAGAGCCAGACGACGACAATGTCGATGACGATGAAGTCGGGGAAGACGCCGCGCCCGGCGCCGAAGCCGAGATCGACCCCGGCGAAGACCCGGCCACCGACGAGATCGCCGCCTGACGGCGCTCGTCGACACCCTCTCAACCTTCCACCAACGCCCGCGGCTTTCGCGGGCGTTTTTCTTTTTCGGAGACAGACTATGACACGGCACAAGAAACCGCGCCGCGATGTGGCGCAAGAGATCACCGATCGCATCATCAAGGCGCTTGAGGCTGGCGCGCCGCCTTGGAAGCAACCCTGGAAGAACGGCCTCGGCGCGCTGCAGCCGCTGCGCAACACCGGCGCGCCTTATACCGGCATGAACGTCCTGATCCTCTGGGACCGCGCCAGCGAGATGGGCTTCGAGAACCCGCGCTGGATGACCTTTCGCCAGTCGCTGGAGCTCGGCGGCCATGTGCGCAAGGGCGAGAAATCCGTGGCCATCATCTATTACGGCACGACCACGAAGCGACAGGAGGACGACCAGGGCGAGGAAGTCGACGAGACCATCCGATTCCTCAAATGCTATCCGGTCTTCAATGTCGAACAGATCGACGATCTGCCGGCGCATTTCTATCAGCACCACCGGTCGGAGATCGAGAAGACGCCGCCGCCGTCCGAACGCGAAGCCTTCTTCGGCCGGATTGGCGCCGAGGTGCGCCATGGCGGCGACCGGGCCTTCTATCGACGCTCGGAAGACTTCATCCAGATGCCGCCGTACGGGGCCTTCGACGATCCGGAACGTTATTTCGCGACCCGTGCGCACGAGACGATTCATTGGTCGGGAGCGCCGCATCGCCTCGACCGCACCAAGGGTAAGACCTTTGGCGATACTCGGTACGCGTTTGAAGAGCTCGTCGCCGAGATCGGCTCCGCCATCCTGGGCGCCAACATCGGCCTTCCCCCCGACCATGTCGAGGACCACGCCGCCTATGTGAGCTCCTGGCTCAAGGCGCTCAAAAACGACAAGCGCTTCATCCTCAAAGCTGCCGCGGACGCGCAGAAGGCGGCCGATTTCGTGCTGGCGCGAGCCGGACACCCGGCCGCGGACAGCAACCGACCGAACGCCGACGGGACCGGCGTCCGGTCCGCGGCGTGAGGGAGGCGGACCATGGGTTGGACCTACACCTCCGATTATCGCGGCGGCGGCGTCCGCGCCTATCTCGACGCCCACTTCGAGAGCGAGAACGATGCCGGCAAATGGGAAATCCTCGACAGCGCGCTGGTTCAGATGCGCCGCTATTACGCCGCCATGCGCTGGACGAACAAGACAAAGGGCGAGGTTCGCACGCTCGCCCTCGTCGGCCTTGTCAATCACGTCCCGCGTGCGAGCGACGGCTATACGCTGGGCTGGAAGGACATGTCCGAGGACATGGGACCGGTCGTCATAGACTGCCCGTTGCGCATTCTCGACCGGCTCGATCCGCCGGCTAGCGATCATGCCCGCAAATGGCGCGAAGACGTCCGGGCCCATCACGCCCGCCGCCGCGCCCGTCCCAAGGTCGGCGACATCTTCACCCTGGCGGAGCCGATGACGTTCACGGACGGTTCGGTCGAGCAGCGCTTCCGCGCCGAGCGGTACGGCAAACGCGGGATCGCCCATCGCGGCCTCACGACCGGAACGCTCTATCGCATCGCCAGGATCGAGACGGTCGACCTCACCGTCGAGTCCGAGCCGTCCGCCGAAGCGGCGTCGGAGCAAGACCGGCCGACGCAGACGTCATTGCTCTGACGCCGGCATTAACGCCTACCCATTCCAACAACGAAAGGAGGCCTGCCATGTCAGGCTCAAGGATCATTCTCGGCTATGCGATCGTCGATCCGGAGGGTCGCTTTCCCGAAACCCCCGAATACGGGATCGGCTGTCTGAACGAGGCGCGTGAAGAAGCGCGCGCCCTCAATGAGGATTTCGCGGAGGAGCTCGACGGCGGCGCCTACGCCGTCCTCACCCTGTTCGCCGACGGCGGCGCGGAGCGCGTCGCATGACCTCCTTCCGCCCCTCTGCACCCGAGGTGCGGGCGCTTTCCGAAAAGTCAAAGGCCGGGTTCCGGGCGGGCATGAGGCCCGCCGAGGGGAAAGAAAGCGGGCCTTCGTCACCTCACACAGGAGATCCACCCCATGAATGATTTCACGACACAACCCGATCAAGCCCGCGACGCGGACAGCCGCGGAAAAGTGGACGCCAGGATGAGATGCCCGAGTTGTGGCTCATCCGATCTGCGCGTCAGCGCCGAGATCACCTGCCGGGTTGTTCAGAAGCAATCGCTTAATGGCGATCCGTATGACGCCCTTGAGGCGTTGACCGGCAGCGAACCCTATTGGGATCGCGACACGTTTACGTCCTGCGCCGATTGTTACCACGACGGCGCGGCAAAGGACTTCGAACCGGCGCCTTCGGAAACGGAGGTTCGCCATGGGCATGATTGATCAATCGACCCCGCGGTCGGGGCCGACGCCAAGCAAAACCAACCGCATTGACGCGATCGAAATCGCCGCCATGCGCAACCTTTCGCAACATGTCGGCGATCCTGATCGGGAGATCGTGACGATCCGTCCGATCAAGCCCGGCGAGACGCCGGACCTTTGGACGGTCATCGCCCGCCTGTCGGGTGGACGCGGCGAAGTCCTAGCCGACGAAGACAGCCGCAGAGCCGCCTTCGCCTTCGCCCGCCGCTTTCGCCGCAAGCTCGCCGGCGCTAACGCACCGGCCCCGTCGCATCGATCGCTCCAGATCATTGAACGATAAGGCATGCCAACGGCGAGACCCTGCGCCTTAAGCGCCGCCGCCGCTAACGCCTGAGACCCAGACGCCGGATACGGCGTCCACGACCCTTCACCCGCAACCCCTGGAGACACACCATGACCGATATGGTTACGCACATCCGCGCCCGGATTTCAGCCGACGCTCTCGACAAGGCCACCCGCTTCTTCAACGCGGGCCTCGAAGACATCTTCAACGAGCTCCTTCAAAACGCCCGCCGCGCCGGCGCGACCCGGGTGGAGATCATTGAAGAACCCGATCACATCATCGTTCGCGATGACGGCGTCGGGATGCGCAATCCCGAGACGCTTCTGTCCTTCGGCAAAAGCGGCTGGGAGGGCGAGACCGCGCGGCTGGAAGATCCCGCCGGCATGGGGTTCTGGAGCCTGTCGCGCCGGGGATGCGAGATCTGGTCCATGCCCGAAGGCGCCTTGTCCGGATGGTACGCGAAGATCACGTCGAAAGCGTTTCAGGGCCGGGAAAGCGTTCCTTTCGAGACGCTTGACGATGAACGGCAGGGGACGGGCATCTCCTTTCCCAAGAAAGACGGCGGCGAAATGTCGGTACGTCCCCTCCTGGAAAAGGTCGCCGGCTTTTACCCCATCCCCGTCTTTTACAGCAGTCATCCGGACGACCCCATCGAGATCGTCCGCAGCGACTTCCTCGAAAAAGCCGTCCGTATCGAGACATTTGACGGCGGCCGGATCGGGGTCATCCCGAATGGCCGTTGGCGCGACACGATCGCCGCCAATTTCTTCGGGCTGACCCTCTCGCCGTCGACGCCTGATGTTCATGAGACCTTCAACGCCGGATCGTACCACGCCGCCTTCGATTTTACCGGCGGCGCCGGGCTGGAACTGGTTCTACCCGCCCGCAAGGAAATGGTGCTGAACGATGCCTGGCGCGACTTGCTCGAGGCCGGCGAGCGGGCGATCTACCGGCACATCGCATCCTGCAAAGACCATTCCCTGGCGTACAAGGACTATTGCCGAGCCCATGAGCTCGGCGTCGACCTGTCGCAAGCGCGGGACTGGCTGCGTTCCTTTTCGCCTCCGACAGCTCAGGACAATTGGGCCGGCTTAGATAAGCTCGAATCGGTCAAGGACGGGGCCGTCGTCATCGCGGTCAACGAAAGCCCGGTCATCATGCAGTGCCTGTCTCGGGCACTCGACGGCGGCGCCTTCAGTCACCTCTACCAGGAGCATGCGGCCTATGAGGGCTATCGCTGGTATGACGCCTTGGCGAAAATCATCGAAGTGCGTTGGACGTTGATCGACGGCGACAGTGAACTCGTCCTCCTCGATCTCGATGGCGCACACGCCTCGATAGACGGCGTTTCGTTCGACGGCCTGACCGATAAGGATTGGGCCGACCGGGCGCGGCCCGACAGGATCGTCGCCAATCTCGTGATCGAACAGGACGGCGCGCGCCGGTCCCTCGATATCGATACGGACCTCATTCTGATCGGCGAAGGCGATGACGCCGAAGAGGTCCTGCCGATCATCACAAAGACGGCTCTGACCGAACGCGCTCTCGATCCCGACGACCTCTCCACGCTCATCGTCGACAGCTATTTCAGTCCATCCGACGACGCCGAGGCCAATTCCTATCAGACCCAGCGCCGCGACTATGAGATCGCCGCCTATGCGCGCGCCTGCGAGGTGCTGATCGGCAAGGAGGCGGCATTGATCGCTTTCATTCGCGATCACGCCGCCGAGCATGTCCGCTGGACCTGCCCGTCCGACAGGCGCGTCGTGATCGTCATCGACAATTACAACGTCGACGTCGCTTTCGCCGAGCCTCCCATCGAAGTCGCCGCCGCCGACAAGACTGCGGCCCCGCCGCCCGGCGCCTGATCCGCCGACACCACGCCTGATCCAGCGAAAACGCCGCCTCCGGAACCCTCCGCGGGCGGCGTTTTCGTTCGCCCTCGAAGGAGACAGACACATGGACCTCTTATCGCTTACCGAAGACCCGCCGACCGGGCCGAACGCCGCATCGGCGCAAGGCGCGGCACATGCCTTACCGTCACCCAATCCCCGTATGGAGGCCGCACGCCTCATCGCCTACCGCATCGCCAATGCGCAACGCATCACCCGCGCCAAGCTGCGTGAGGCGATGACCGCAGCCTATGGCGGCTCCGACGCCGAGGGTGCCTGGAGTTGGAAGGACGCCTATGACGCCGCCGAGGTCGCCGAAACCCGCCATCTCCTGAAGGTCGGCAAGACGCTCATCGCCGCCGATCCAGCGACGGCGCTCGAACGCCTCGACGCCATGGCGGCGCTGCAACCGCCCAATCGCCTCCGGACCGAAGACAGCATGGCCCTGCAACAGTTCTCCACGCCCGCGCCTTACGCCTACGCCGCCTTCCTCGCCGCCGAAATTCGCGACGGCGACCTGGTGCTGGAGCCTTCCGCCGGCCACGGCGCGCTCGCCGCCTTCGCCCGCATCGGTGGCGCGAGGCTCATCCTCAACGAAATCGACCCGGACCGCGCCGGTGCCCTCGAGGCCCTGTTCGACACAAGCGTCCACCGCGAAGACGCCGCCGAGATCGACGATCTCCTGGGCGATCCCGAGCGTCCCTCTGTCGTCCTGATGAACCCGCCCTTCGCAAAAGGGCTGGCGCGCGGCGACCATGCCGGAGAAGCCGCCGCCCATGTCTGGAGCGCTTTCAAGCGCCTGGCGCCTGGTGGACGGCTCGTCGCCATCGTCAATCACGGCCTCGCGCCCGGCGCGCCGTCCCATGGGCGGTTCTGGCGGCGCCTGTTCGAGAGCGGACAGCTGCGCCTCGCCGCCGGCCTCGACGGCGCGGTCTACGCCCGCCGCGGCACGACCATTTCGACCCGGCTCCTCGTCATCGACAAGCTCAAGGGCGACCGGCCGCGCGGCGCCGATCCGGAGGCCTCATGCGAGGCGGGAACGCTCCAGGGGCTCCTCGACCGGATCGCAGCGCTGCTCCCGCGCGCGGGCGCCGCCAAAGCTGCGCCGCGCCGCATCGACCGCAAGCCGCCAAAGGCCACGAGGGCGGTCGCTGCGTCCGCGCCGATCATCCGCAGCGTCACCCGTCAGGGCGCGGAGATCGACTATGAGGTGATCGACCCCAATGAGGCCGGGGGCCCAGATCCCAGAACCGGCGCCGCAATCGACGCATCAGGCATCTACCAGGCTTATCGCGTCGCGCGCATCCGCATCCCCGGCGCAAAGGACCATCCGACGCCGCTCCCCCAATCGACCGCGCTCGGCTCGATCGACCCGCCGGCGCCGACCTACCGCCCGCATCTGCCCACGATGCTGGTGACCGACGGCATCCTTTCCGACGGCCAGCTCGAAAGCATCGTCTATGCCGGCGAGGCCCATGCCCGCTTCATGGACGGCGCCTTCGTGCGCCATCCCGAAACCGGCGAGGTGACGGAGACAGGGGAGGACGACCCGGCAGGCTTCCGCCTGCGCATGGGCTATTTCATCGGCGACGGCACCGGCTGCGGCAAGGGCCGCCAGGTCGCCGGGGTCGTCATGGACAACTGGATCAAGGGCCGCCGCAAGGCCGTCTGGATCTCCAAATCCGATAAGCTGAAAGAAGACGCGATCCGCGACTGGACCGCGCTCGGCGGCGGCGCGGCCGAGATCATCCCCCAATCGCGCTACAAGCTCGGGCGGCGCATCGGAGCCTATGAAGGCATCCTCTTCACCACCTTCGCCACCTTGCGCGGCGCGGGGCGGGATGGCAAGGCCTCGCGCCTCGACCAACTCCTCGACTGGCTCGGCGAGGACTTCGAGGGCGTCATCGCCTTCGACGAGGCCCACGCCATGCAGAACGCGGCCGCCGTCAAGGGCGACCGGGGCCTCAAGGCCGCGTCCCAGCAGGGACGGGCAGGCGTCGATCTGCAACTACGCGCGCCCGGCGCCCGCGTCGTCTACGCCAGCGCTACCGGCGCCTCGGCGGTGGAAAACCTCGCCTACGCCGAACGGCTCGGGCTCTGGCGCGGCGCGGACGCGCCCTTCACCTCGCGCGAGCACTTTATCGCCGAGATGAACAAGGGCGGCGTCGCGGCAATGGAGATGGTCTGTCGCGATCTCAAGGCCATGGGGCTCTACTGCGCTCGCAATCTCTCCTTCGACGGGGTCGAATACGCCTTCCTCGACCATCAGCTCACCCCGCAGCAGGTGGAAATCTACGACGCCTATGCCGGCGCCTTCAAAGTCATCCACCACAATCTCGAAGCCGCCCTGGAAGCGATGAACGTCGTCGACGAGGAGGGCTCGAAGAACCGCCACGCCGTCGCGGCCGCCCGCTCGGCGTTTGAATCGACCAAGCAGCGTTTCTTCAACCATCTCCTGACCGCGATGAAGGTCCCGACGCTGATCAAGGCGATCGAGGCGGACATGGAGGAGGACCGCGCCGCCGTCGTCCAGATCGTCTCCACCGGCGAGGCGGTCATGGACCGCCGTCTTGCCGAGATTTCCGCCGCCGATCTGCGCGACGGCAACTTCGATCTGACGCCGCGCGAGGCCGTCATGGACTATCTCGTCCATTCCTTCCCGACCCAGCTGTTCCGGATCGTGCGCAAGGAGGACGGGTCGGAGGTTGCCGAGCCGGTCTTCGACGCCGCCGGCGCGCCGGTCCACAGCCAGGAAGCGCTGGAGCGACGCGACGCGATGATCGAACGCCTCGGCGTGCTGCCGCCGGTGACATCGGCGCTCGACCAGCTCATCTGGAAATTCGCGCCGGAGAATGTCGCCGAGATCACCGGACGGCGCCGGCGCGTGATTCGTCACAAGGAGCTCGGCGGCGAACGCGTCGAAATCGAAAACCGGCCAGGCTCGGTCAACATCGCCGAGACCAACGCCTTCATGGACGACCGGAAACGCATTCTCGTCTTTTCCGAAGCAGGCGGCACCGGGCGCTCCTATCACGCCGATCTCGGGCGGCGGAACCAGCGCCGACGGTCTCACTATCTGCTGGAAGCCGGATGGAAGGCCGACGCCGCCATCCAGGGCCTCGGCCGATCCCACCGCACGCATCAGGCGTCCGCACCGCTGTTCCGTCCGGTCGCCGCCGATGTGAAGGGCGAAAAGCGCTTTCTGTCGACCATCGCGCGCCGGCTGGATGCCCTCGGCGCGCTGACGAAGGGCGAACGCCAGACCGGCGGCCAGGGCCTCTTCCGCGCCGAGGACAATCTCGAAAGCAACGAGGCGCGCGAGAGCCTGCGCATCTTCTTCCGGCGTCTCGCCTTCGAACCCCAGGGCGGAATCACGCTGGCACAGTTCGAGGATATGACCGGCCTCACGCTTCTCGACAAGGACGGGACGCTGAAAGAGGATCTGCCGCCGATCCGCCGCTTTCTCAACCGGCTTCTGGCGCTGCCGATTGCTGTGCAGAACACACTGTTCGGCGTCTTCGAGGAGATCGTCGAGACCCGCGTCGAGGCCGCCCGCGCCGCCGGGACGCTCGATGTGGGGGCGGAGACCATCACCGCGGACTCCCTCAAACTGATGGATGCCCATGTCCTCCGGGTCGACCCCAAGACCAAGGCCGAGACGAAGCTCCTGCGCATCGCGCGGCGCACGCGCAATCGCCCGCTTAGTCTTGACGCGCTCCATGGCGGTTATGGGTCGAAGAAGGCGGAATACTTCGTCAACGAGCGCTCGAAGCGCGCGGCCGTCGTTCGCCCGGCCACCCCGCTCACCGACGAGAACACCGGCGCCGTCCTCGCGCGCATCGAGCTCATCCGGCCTAACGAACGCCAGAAGATGCTCGCCGAAGAGTTCGAGGAGACGGCCTGGGCGCCAGCGACGCGCGACGCCTTCGAGCGTCTGTGGCGCACCGAGGTGACAGCGACGCCGGAGTTCAGCCAAGACGAGTTCGGCCTTGTGGTCGGCCTGATCATGCCGCTCTGGTCGCTGCTCGCGGCCAAGCGTCCGATCGTCTACCGCCTGACCGACGATGACGGCGCGGCTCATCTCGGCCGCTATATCGTGCCGTCCATGATCGCGCCCTTGCTGGAGGCCTGCGGCGTCGAGGGCGCCGCCGTCCGCATGACGTCCAGCGACATGATTGCCGCGCTTGAGCGTTGGGAGCGCGTGCCGCTGTCCGAGGGCGCGTTCATCGCTGCCTGCCGCGTGATGGATCAGCAGCGTCTCGAGATCCGCGACGCGCCGGCGTCCTGGCTGCCGGGCCTCAAAGCCTGCGGCTGCTTCACCGAGATTATCCAGTGGCGCACCCGGGTCTTCGCGCCGGTCGGCGACGCCCAAGTCCTTGAGCGCGTGATCGCCCGCTATGGCCCGCCGCTCGCGTGCCGTACGGCTTGATCCGCGTCCTGTCCGACAGATCATGCGCCGGCATCTTCGAACGCCGGTCGCGTTGGGCGGTCGCCGGGTGTCTTCGTCTCCTCGCCCCGCGGCCGTTCTCCTCTCTCCCCCTCAAGGCCGTCCATGCCGGGCTGACGACCGCCGCCGATCCGTCCGGGCGACACCGGTGAACCGGCTCGCTTCATCCTTCTCTAACCCGCGCGATCGAGACCGCCATCCGCCATCCGCGGTGCGTTTGGCCATGGATCGCGTCTCTCCGCCTCGGTTCGAAAGTCCGCCCGCTCCCCGAGCGAAGGGGCGGGGACCATGCGGCCGGGCGCCCGTCAGTCAAGCGCTGACGCGCTCGGGCTCGCTGACGCGGCCCGCCCAAAGGGTGACAGCCGGGCTCGGTTCCCGGCCGCCAAGGGGTCCCGCCGCTCGGGCAGGCCGGGCGGCCTCGAACCAGGAGATGACGACCCATGGACTCACCAACCGCCCGCATCTGTGACGATCTCGCCCTCTACGGGCCTGGTCCCATTCCGATCGAAGACGATCCGCTCTCCGAGGAACGCGACTTTGACCGGTCCGCCGCCGGCTTCGTCGTGGCCCTTCACGACATGTTCGACGGCACCGCGCTCGAGAGGCACACGGAAGACCTCGCCTGGAGCCTCGTCAACGTCTTCCACCGCAAGATAGACCGCCTCGAACGCGACCTCGGCGACAACGAAACCCGCCAGCGCACCCTCATCGACGAACAGGACGGCTCGGAGATCAGGTCGGTCGAGCTCGAACGCGAGACCGCCAAGGGCCAGGCGCTTTTGGAGCATATCCGCGCCTTCGAAGACATGCGCGCCGCCATGGCCGACGCCTTCCAGACGGTCACCGGGTCGAGCTGGAAACCCCGGTCCGGCTCGCGCAAGGCCGCACCAGGCCTCACCTCCGCCATCGTCGACTCCCGTGATTTTTCGCGCGCGCTGGTCAAGCGCGAGCTCGCCGACCATCTCCCCGAGGGCCCGAAGATCGCCTTCGGCGGCGGCCCCGACTGGCTCGATATCGACGCCGTCTACCTCGTGCTCGACAAGGTCCGCGGCCGCTATCCCGACATGGTCCTCTGCCACGGCGGACAGGCCCGCGGCGCAGAAGTCGCCGCCGCCGCCTGGGCCGAGGTGCGCGGCGTCGCCCAGATCGTCTTCAAGCCCGACTTCGCCAAGCACGGCAAAGCGGCGCCCTTCAAGCGCAACGACATGATGATCGCCGCCGGTCTCACCGGCGTCGTCCTCTTCCCCGGCAACGGCATCCCCCTCAATCTAGGCCAGAAAGCCGACAAGGCTCGCGTCACCGTGATGCGCTGCGGAGGCGGCCGTTAGGCCGCCTCCGCCCCTGAGCGTCACCGCGATTTTGACCCATCGCGCGGCTCTATGCCGATCCTGACGCGGCGCAAAGGCCAGGCGATCGCCGGCCCCCATCACACTTTCCTCAAAGCCAGTAGGCGCACAACGTCTCATCTTGGGCTTTCACCAACCTGAGCCCGGCAAGGTAGTTGGGTCGAGAAACTCCGGACATGATGGTCTTAGTTTGTGCAGGTTTCTCGGTCTTTCATGATCGTTGAACCGAACGTCAGCTTTCGCATTGGAAGCCGGCCGTCCAGCTGCGGCCATCGGTTATGGCGTTCCTAGCCAGGAGAGGATCTTGCGCTCGGCACTCAGAGCGGAGGTTGCCATCCCACCTACTATATTTCGGTTGATGGGGACAAAAAGTGACTGTATCTTGATCTGTGTTCGTGTATTGTTCCCGCCAGTCGATTTAGTTGAATCAGGGCCAGCGTATGAGTCACTCAGACACTGTTCGCGAACTTGTGTCGCTTCTCAAGCCACATAACGAGGCGCGCCCAACAGTTTTGTTGGGCGCTGGCGCTTCATTCTCGTCCGGAGTGCCACTCGCCGACGAAAGCGTCAGGCGAATTGCGAGACGGTACTATGCCGAGCGAGTGGTCGCCGGTCAGGTGCTGCCTGAACAAGTGAAAACCTCGGAATGGATGGCCTGGCTTGGCGATCAGCCTTGGTTCATCCGCGATCCCGCGAGGCTCTCAGAAAACTTTCCGTTGGCCGTCAAGCATCTGCTCAGACCACAAGCATATCGGCAGAGATTGCTACTCGACTTGATCGCACCCAACGCCGAGATTGGAAACGGATATCGGCACCTCGCTGAACTTGTCTTGCGCGGGCTAGTCGGAACGATTCTCACGACCAATTTCGACATCTGTCTTCCACGGGTCCTAAACGACAAGCGGCCGCATATCCGTCACGTCGCGGAAGTAAATCGGGGTCCGGACGATTTCCGCGAATTTGACATCTTCAACCGGGCCCAAATCGTATGGCTCCACGGGAAAGCGGAGCAATATACCGACAGGAATCTGTCGGAAGAAGTCGCACAACTCGATCCGAAGCTAGTGGGAGTCCTGCTCCCGCTTCTCCAGTCCACGCCTCTCGTCGTGGTCGGCTACCGAGGTGCCGAGCCATCGATCATGACCAGCCTGCTTGGTGAGACCGGAGACCTCGCGTTCAAGAAGGGAATATTCTGGTGCCATCGTGGTGGCGATTTGCACCCGAATGTCGAGGCGCTTCAGGAGCGACTCGGCAGCAATTTCAAACTCTGCGACATTGATGGCTTTGACGACCTGTTCGCCGATCTCGACAAAGAACTCGCTCGGCAGCAACGAAACCTCGGCGCTCCCGTCGTAGACGCCATTCCGAATTTCGACGATCGTATGATGGAAGGTGCGACACTTGCCGATCTTGATCTGGACCTTGCCCTTCATACAGCCCTCCAATATTCACGCAAGTTGGGCCTCCGAGAACCTACTGCAGGCACGCTCAAGGTGTTTCTGCGCGAACTTGGACTCCTTGTTGGAGCGGCCGAAATCGAGCGGCCCAGCATAGCAGCAATGCTCCTTTTCGGACGAGAACCGCAGCGCTTTCTGCCTCACGCGATCGTCACCGCGACAATCGATGGAAAGAAGCGCAAAGTCTTCGCGGGAAACCTCCTGAAGCAACGGAGCGAGCTTCTGGAATGGCTGGAGCAACCCGACGTTAATCCAACCCTGAAGGTGAAAGTGCGCGGGAAGCATGAAGAGCGACGCGCATTTCACGAACGTGCCTTGATTGAGCTGTGCATCAATCTGCTGGTTCACCGCGACTATGACGACGACCGTCCCGCGACCATGGAGGTTCGAGGCAACAACGGGATCTATTTTCAAAATCCCGGCCGGTTGCCAGAGCGCGTCGCGGACAGGCTCACGCTGGACGCGTGGGGACGGTTCGAGCCAGTCCACGAATTGACCTCACCAAGGAACCGCGCCCTTTGCGACATCTTTTTCGGCATGAGCGTTATGGAACGGGCCGGTACCGGACTCTCTGATGTTGTCAAGTTCGCGAAGGAAGGCGATGGCGACGCAATTTTCAGTATCCCGCCAGGGAGTGATGATTTCAGGGCTGAGATCTTGCAGCCCGATGCCTCCGGCAGGTCGTCACCGGTAGCGCGGGAGACGCGGCCAATCGGCACCTACGTGATCAATCTGATGCCGTTCTCCTCCCTCCCGCCGGCGGTCTCAAGAGTTCGTGTTTCTGGGACAATGCAAACGATCGCAAAGAAAGTGCCGTTGGACGAGATTGACACGGCATTGGTCCATTCAGGCGAGCTTTGGTCATTCGCACCGACACCGCTGCTCCATACGGTTCTTAAACCCGTGATGACCGAACAGAATGTCCGAGAAATTCCTAGAGAAGTCTTGGCAGATGATTCAGACTCTGCGCGCGTTCTTTCGTGGCTGCTTCGAAAGCACTTCGAAAGCCACCTGCACGCTCTGCGCGGGCAGGGGTTTATGATCGAGCCCGACCGCAAGTCCAACCGCCGCGCCTACTTCTTCGGAGAGAAGAATGGGCCGAGAATGATGATCTACGACACACCGCGCCGTCGCGGTGTGCCGCGTGAAGTCGTGAAACAACGCGGCGACCCTCCGCGCGCGTGGTTCGAGAACGAAGGGATAGCCTACGAGATTGCCCGATTGGGTTCCGTGTGGGGCGTGCGAGTGAAGCCGTTCTACATGTTCACCGGCCCCGATGCGCGTACGCCTTTACCAGGATATGCCAGGACGGCGAAGGCGGCCCGAAGAATGAAGTTCGATCGCAATCAAAGCGTCGAGAGTGATCTGACTTTCTGGGGCCGTTTTATCTCGGGAGGCGCGCCCGTCGTGAACCTCGGCCATGGCCCGGTCAAAGATCTGCTGCTCGAGGGCTCATTCATGTCATTGGATGTTCCCGAGGAAGGATTGCTTGATGTCGATGGCGATAAAGATCAAATGTCTGCCTGAACCGGAGTTGCAGTTCAGCAACGGGCGGCGAGATCTCGATCCGCGCCGTGCGCTTTCCGCGAACGGCCCTGCCGACCACCGTGGATTACGAACGATCCGAATTGGCCTGATCGCTCTCAAGGACGATGTGAATGCGGCGCACGCTTGGATCGAGAGCCTGAGTATCTTCAAGGCTGCACACGAGCGCAATGCCCGTCGATTCCGGGATTGGCCCGGGGCTGAAAAGGCGCTTGGCGCCAAGTTCGAAATCGAACAGCAATTCGTCCGCATAATCGACAAGTTACAGTTCCAGCGTCTTTTTAGAGAGCGCATCACCGGTGACGAATTCGAAGCACTTGTTGAGCTTTTCGAAGGCCCTCTCAGCGCGATGTTCGGTGACATTCGCCCGGACTGCATCGTCGTCTGCATTCCAGATGACCTGGGCGATCTGCGTGTGCAGAACCCCGGGCTTTCGGCAAGGGAGCGAAGGGCGCTTGAAATTCTCAAGCGTGAGGAGGAAAGCGCCCAAGGCGATCTGTTTGCCCCAACGGAGGAGGAGTTGGCGGAGGCCGAGGCGCTGCGCACAACAGCCGAAGACTTGCTGTTCCGCACGTTCTATCGGGCGTTGAAGGCTAAGGTTCACAAATACGACAATGCGGTTCCCATTCAGGTGTTACGCAGAAGCACGATCGATCGCCCGGAGGATGCCGGACATAGCCAGGCCACGCGAAGCTGGAACTTCGCAACCGCGCTCTACTACAAAGCAGGTGGCCTTCCTTGGCGACCGGCTGATCTGCCTGAAGGCGTGTGCTTCATCGGAGTATCTTTCCATCATCTAAAAAAGCGAGGCGGGCATCTTGTCTATGCCAGCGTCGCTCAAGCCTTTTCGTCTGACCACGAGCCGTTCTGTCTGAAGGGCGCGCACATTGACCACGAGCAACGGCGCGACAGGCAGCCATATCTCAACAAGTCGCAAGCGTTTGCAATGATGCGCGACATCCTTCACGGCTACGAAAAGCGAACCGGTGTAAAACCAAAGCGCGTTGTCGTTCACAAGACATCGATGTACCAGCCCGAAGAAGAGGAAGGTTTCCGCGAGGGCACGAAGGACATTGTGCCGGCCTGCGATCTTGTCTGGCTCAGGCAGACGTCTTTTCGGCTTGTTCGGAAAGGCTCGCAGGAGCCTTGGCGCGGAACGCTCTGTCGAATTGAAGGCGAATCTTATTTGTTCACGAGCGGGTATGTGCCGTGGTGGGATGAATTTCCCGGCGCTCATATTCCAGCGCCGCTGCAAATTGGGTCGGCGGGACCAACGGATATCGAGGCACGGTCAAAAGAGATTCTAACGCTGTCAAAAATGAACTGGAATTCAAGCGACGGAATCACCCGTCTTCCGGTAACGATCTTGTTTGCCAAGAAGGTTGGAGAGATCATGACAGAGCTATCCGACAACGTGACGCCAAATCCCTCTTTCCGGTTTCATACATGAAGTTTCGAGAGCAAGTGACGTAGCATAGCACTTGAGCAAGAGCCGGAGCGCACAAGCAGTCGGCGTCAGTTAGCGGTGGAGGGTGTCTACGTGGGGTATGCGCGACGATTCTGGCCAACGTCCGCTCGCCGCCCAAGCGCGCAACCTTGGTCTCACCGTCATCACCGCGAACGCCGAAGAGTTCTCGCGCGTGCCCGACCTCCCCATCGAGACCTGGCTCTGACGTTGAAAACATCCTCGTCTTTACTATCCTGATCGCCCGCGCGGCGCCGCGATTGAGGTCTGCGGGTGCACGCCGAGCGCTGGATCCGTGATCGCGCCATCATGGTTGAGATGGGCTGCACGGTTTTTCCGACGGCGGACCGGGCCGGGGCCGGCAGGCGTCCCTGTTTTCGCTCTGATACGGCGGCCTCACGGAGGCGGTGGCCATCGGCGCTCGACATGAAGCGTGGCGGACGTCGCAGCGCTCTGATCCGGGAGGCTTTTTTGTTTCGCCCAGGCGGTGCTTCGCTTTGCTTCACTTGGCGCCAACCCAAATTCGCGACGCTCGCTCTCCGTTCTTCATCGTTGACGCCTGTTCGAAGGACCTGATCCCTTCGTTCGGACGGGTCTTATGAGGGACGCGATACGGGCCTTCAACCCGGCCCGGCTCCCCCCGTGTTGTTCGCGGGGGCGCTGCATAGGAACCCGCGCCGGACTGACGCCGGCGCGGAACCCTTGCGCGCCATGCCCGCTCACGGCCCGCGCCAGGAGGCCGGTCCGGGTCCTCCGCTGCCGCTCCGGTCCGCGCGGAAGGTTTAAGAGACGGACCGCTTTCGCGGTCCGGCATATCTTTTCGCGCGGATGAAACCCCGATCTTTGCGCCCCTCATTGGCCGACCCGTCGAAGGGATCGGCCCTTCGGCAGTCACTTTGAAGAAGGAAATCGAACGATGTCGAACATTGGCTATGTGAAGCAAACCGGCGAACACCGCTATGAGGGCGAACTTTCCGGCCTCCTGACCTGGCGCGGCAAAATCCGCCTCCAGCCTCTGACGGGCGCGGTCTCGGCCAACGCCCCCGAGATGGAAGTCGTCGCTGAAAACGGCGCCCAGATCGGCACGGCCCGGGTCCGGGTCAGCAAGAAGTCGGGCAACCCCTACGTCAACGTCGCGATCAAGCATCCCCAGATCGCTCGCGGCGGCCCGATCTTCGCCAATCTCGGACCGGCCAACGATCAGGACGACGAGGAAGTCTTCGCCATCATCGCCAACTAACCCCCGGTTGGCGATACCGGCCCCGCGCGGGAAGCCCCTCCCGGCCCGCGCGGGGCCTCCTTATTGAGACGGCTGCGCGCTCGGGCTCACCACAGGGATGGCCGCCCTCCCGCTGCGCCGCGCGCCGCTCGCCAAGCGGGGCGAGCGAGCGACGGCGGCTCCGCGGGGATGGCTTTACCGGCCCGAACCCTTTTCGGGAAGGGACGGAGCCTGCTGCAACACCCTGGTTTCCGTTCGCCATTCCCCAAGTCTGCCGCAAAGCGATCGGCCGCCTCAACGATCGGCGGTCCCCCCAATTTTTCCCTCCGCTGCGCTCCGAGAAAAATCGGTTCCCCCGCCGGCCCTCCGGGCGCGCGTACCGCGCGTCGTTGACCCGGCCGATCGTTTCCGACCGCTGGGCGGTGTCGAAACACACTCAAAGGAGACACCGAGATGACCACTCCCACCGACATCGCTTTCCCGTTCGATCTTACCGAAGAGATCGCCGTCAGGCGCAAGGAGCTCGACCGCGAGATCGCCCATGTCCGATCCGCCGAGGCCGACTTCGACGACTACGGCGTCGAGGGAACACCCTATCTCAAAGAGATCGCCGACCGCCTCGACGACCTGATCGCCCTGGCGAAATCAGAAGAGGAGGCGGAGCGGGGGGCGGCTTGAGCCCCCCCTTTTTGCTCACGGCAGATCGGGAGGCGGGACGGCTGAACAGCGCATCCGACTGACGCGCCGGTGCGCCTTGCGTTCCTTTGCAAAGGCGTCCCACTGGGACGTTTTTCGGCTTCGACCCTCTTGGAGAGCCCTCAGTGCGTCCGCCACGGGGCCGGGTCAAGACCGGAACGCCGCCGGCAGGCGGGGCCGAAAGGCCGTCTTGACGCGGGTTTGGGACGCGCTCGGCATGGCATCCATGAGGGTCTGCCGCGCCTCGACAGGGCCGGCGTCTTGGGGCTGTATCGGGAAGGAGCCACTCGCATTTTAAGCAATTCGTCATAGTTCTTAACGGATCGTTGATGACTACCTGTCATGGTTGAGCAACGAGATTGACCCCAACCGAGGTCAGTGGCGCGGCGGTTGAAGCGCCGGTTGAGAACATGACGCATAAGAAGAGAGGGGCTTGTTTGAGACCACGACGCTGACCGCGTCGGCCGCCGCCGCCTTGCCGAAAGGAGAAGGTGATGGTGGCGTATTCAAAGCCGTCAGCAGCCGGTCTGCCAAAGCTCAGTGACTATGATTATCTGCGGTTTCTCACCCGCTCACGGTTCGCCTGGGAGTATTTGAGGCGCAATCCCGATTACCGACGGGACTGGCGTCTTTCCGCGCCAGGACGTCCGAACCCCATCAACTTGATCGACGGCACGATCCTGCTCCGGGCCCGGCGGCGCTTTGCGCGCGCCGAGGCCTGGGGCCTCTGTATCTTTCGCGGACCCTGACGAAAGCGCGCTCAAAGCCGGCGTCTTCTGGCTGGTGGAGGATTTTCGGCGGGCTATCTCCGCCTATGTGCGCCACGGCGGCGACCCCGGGTTGGGCAGTGTCGTCTCCCTTGCCAAGGTGCGGTGCCGGAAAACGCTCCTGAAGGCGGTCGACGGCGAGCAGCACCTTCTCTTGAGCGGCCGCCATCGCGTCGTGCAGATCCGGTGCATCGGCGCGGATATCCGGGTCGAACCCTTTGTGCTGGAGCCTGTCGTCGACCAATTTCCCGACGTGGAGCATCCGCAAAGGCTCATCCGGCGGCTTGCCGATCTCTATCGGAACCGCCTGATCGGCGGCCCTCAGGGCGGCTGGACGGTCGAGGCGATGCGCCATCGCGATGCGCTGATCGCCGTCGATTTAAGGCGGCGACACTGGTTGTTTCAGGACATCGCGCGGTTCATTCACGGCGATGAATTTGTCGATGAAGAGTGGACCAACCCGAATGCGACGCTCAAGAACCGCACCACTCGCGCCTACAAACGCGGGCGGCGCTACATCAATGGCGACTATCGAAAGCTGTTGAGGTAGCGGCTCGTGAGAACCATCAGGGGTATCGTTGTGACGACTCGGCGAGAACGATACTCCCGCCGATAAGCGCCTTGGATCATGTTTTCCCGGCATAGCGCAATTACGCGGAAGCCGGAGGGCGTATGACCGAGCATGATACAAAAGCCGCTGTCGATGGACCTTTCCTGACCACCAAAGAAGCGGCCCGTTTTCTCAAGCTTAAGCCCAACACCCTTGAAAAAATGCGGGTCTATGGCGGCGGTCCGCAGTACCGGAAGCATGGCCGTTTTGTGCGCTACCACATCGACGATCTGACCGCCTGGTCGGACCTGCGCAAGAAGGACTCGACCGCCGATGTCTGAGCCCTTCACCCGCGTCGAAATCGCGTTCTACCCGGAACATCTGAACCATTGGCTGCGCTTCGGCGCGCCCGATGAGCAACAGGATCTGGATCGCCGGCGGTCGCTTGCCTTCTTCAAACCGGGACGGGTACTCGGCTATGTACGCTGGCGCGCCAACGAGTACGGCACCCAGGACTGGCGATTCACCATCGTCAAAACGGTCGAGCCTTCGCTGCTCCTGAGCAGGTTTGAGGGCGTTCATCCGGGCGGCGAAATCCTCCTGCTGGCGACGGGCAACACGAAAGTCAAGCGCGCGCTTTTGCAGATCGACGCTCTTGAAATGGACGGGTTCGAGCCCGCCGACGTGTCGCCCGCATACTACCGCCATGTCCATAACCGGATCGCTACGAGACGGCCGATCCGCACGTATTCGATGGCCCAGCATCAAGCCTATTTGGCGGCCCAACAGGTGGCGAAGGGGGCGTAGGCATGAGGCGGATTTGGCTCCTTGTAACAGCGGTTCCGGTCCTCGCTTTGGCGGTCGCATCGCTTGTCAGCCTGCCGAAAAAGCTCGTCTACAACGGCTCCGCAAGCGCCCCCATCGGCCTTTATTGGCTCGACAAGCGGCCCGTGCGACGCGGAGATTACGCCCTCGTTGGCGTGCCCGAACGGGTTCGGAATCTCGTCGAAGGGCGCGCATATTTGCCGCCGGACGTGCCTCTTTTGAAACGCGTTGTGGGGCTGAACGGTGACCGAATCTGCCGCCGAGGGGAGGAGATTTTTGTCAATGACGAGAGGGTCGCAATCGCAAATCGCGTCGACGGGTTGGGCCGAGACATGCCGGATTGGCACGGCTGCCACATCCTGACTGAGCAAACGGTCTTCCTGCTACAAGACCATCCGCAATCCTTCGACGGACGGTATTTCGGACCGGTGGATCGGCGGTTGATCATCGGTCGGGCGACCAGGCTGCGGTTTCCTTGGCGGGAGCGCGAGGAAAGTTGATCCGGCGTCAGGAAGGAGTTGGAGCGTGGGAGAGGTCTGAGGCGGCGGAGGGCAAGAGAAAAGGATCAGCGTCAATGACGCTTAAGTTCCTGTCTGCACATCTCTTTTTTGGCGCCAGAGGGGTATGGGTGACTCCCCATTTTTGCGTAACCCATTGATGAGGCTTGCATATTGATGACGTTACCTTGTTTCCGGCGTTTGCCGCGCTGATCTGGAAGCCATGGCTACAGACGGTGAAGACCGCTTCAAACCGAAACTCGGGAAGATCCGATCCCGCGGCGACAGGAAGGCCAAGACCTATCTGCAACGGGTGCTGCATGCGGCCAGTCTGTCCGGGCCGGGGTTCGGGCGCATGGGCGCCTCCGCGTTCAGCGGGTCCCGGATCGGGCGCGGCGGTGGATGGGGGACCGGCGCGGCGATGCGGCGCGGACGGGTGACCGGCCGCCGGCGGGTCATCGTCAAGTCGCGGATCGTCAAGCTCCAAGGACAAGGGATCGGCGCCGCGAGAGCGCACCTCAAATACATCCAGCGCGACGGCGTCACCCGCGAGGGCGAGCCCGGCCGGCTCTACGATGCGACGAGCGACGAGGCGGATGGCAAACAATTTCTGGAACGCAGCGACGGCGACCGCCATCAATTCCGCTTCATCGTCTCGCCGGAAGACGGGGCCGAGCTTGACGATTTGAAGCCCTTCGTCCGTGGCCTGATGGCGGAGATGGAGCGCGACCTCGACACCCGCCTCGACTGGGTGGCGGTCGACCACTTCAACACCGACAATCCCCATAGCCATATCGTGCTGCGCGGCAAGGACGAGTTCGGCAAAGACCTGGTGATTGCCCGCGACTATATCTCCCATGGCATCCGGGAGCGGGCGAGCGAGCTGCTGACGCTGGAGCTGGGACCGGTCAGCGAACAGCAAATCCAGCGTGGCTACGCTCGCGAAGTGGACCAGGAGCGGTTCACCCGCCTCGACCGCGAATTCCTCGGCCAGGCGGACAACGGCGTGGTCGATCTGCGCCGCGATCCCAAGGGTGACTTCGCCCGTTTCAAGCACACGCTGAAGATCGGTCGCCTCCAGACGCTCGAACGCATGGGCCTTGCCGAACCGGCCGGGACCAAACGCTGGCGGCTTTCGGCAGGGCTCGAAACCACGCTGCGCGACATGGGCACGCGCGGCGACATCATCCGGACGATGCACCGTGAGATGCGCGCGGCGGGCGTGGACCGCGCCGGCGCCGATCATGCGATCTTCGATCCCGCGCAGCCGAACGCGCGGATTGTTGGCCGTGTCGTGGCGCGCGGGCTCTCCGACGAGCTCAACGACCGGCACTATCTGATTGTCGACGGAACCGATGGGCGGACGCACTATGCCGAGGTGGGCGAGCTTGCCGATCCCGGCGATTATGAACCGGGCGCGATCGTCGCTATCGAAGGTAAGGCGGCCGAACCGCGTCGCGCCGACCGGACCATCGCCGAGATCGCCGAGCAAAGCGGCGGTCTCTACAGCGAGCCGCTGCATCAGGCCGTCGACCCGCGCGCGTCGGCTGAGTATGTTCGCGCCCATGTCCGGCGGCTGGAGGCCATGCGCCGGGCCGGCTTCGCCGAGCGCTTCGCCGACGGCTCCTGGGCGATCCCCGAAGATTTCCTCGACAGGGCGCGCGCCTATGAGGAGGGTAACCGGATGCGGCAACCGGCGCGCCTGGCCCTTATGTCGAGTTTCAGCTTGGACCAGATGGGAGAGACGGAGGGTGCAACCTGGCTTGACCGCCAGCTCGTTGCGGAGCGGCCCGAGCCGTTGCGGGGGAGCGGACTCGGGCGGGAGGCGAATGACGCGATTGAGCGCCGGCGTCGCTGGTTGATGCAACAGGGGCTCGCCAGGGAGCGCGACGGCCGGACCGTCTATCAGCGCAACCTCTTGACCGAACTCCGCCGCCGCGAGGTGAGCGCCGTATCGGATCGGCTGTCGAAGGAGTTGGGCAAGCCGTTTTCCAAGCCGCTTGACGGCGAGCGTATCGAAGGTGTCTATCGAAGACCAGTCCGGCTTGCGAGCGGCAAGTTCGCCGTCATCGAGAAGTCGAAGGAATTCACGCTCGTTCCTTGGCGGGCCGCATTGGAACGCCAGCGCGGCAAAGTCGTTGGCGGCATCGTGCGCGGATCATCCGTGTCTTTCGATTTCGGAAAGAAGCGTGGGATTGGGATTGGTTGAAGAAGCTCTGAAACCGACCAGCATCCGCCATTAGCTGCGGCCAGGGCAATGACGGGTTCGAGCCTATAATGACCGATGCTGCGAACTTTTCCGATGGCCGCTTCGGAGAAGCGATATTTCGGCAGGCGCGCTTAATTTACGTCAGCCCATCCACCGGCTGCGCCAAGAAGTTGCGGAGACGCCCAGGTCCATTCAGATCACGACCGTTCATCAGATTGTCCAAGTGTTCCGACGTGCCGCAGCGCCACCGCCGAGAGGATGGCGAGCACTATCATGCTAATCGCGCTAACGACGGCCGCACTGTTGAACCCTGCTGTGAACGCAATTTGCGCTTCTTCGATCAGCCCAATTGGCAGGTCTGGCGCTATGGCCGATGCCGCCCAGAGGCTGTCGCTGACCGCTTCGCGTGTGTCTTCGGCCAGGTTATCGGGCATATGATCGAGCATTGTGCGTCGATAGACGGCGGTGGCGAGGCTTCCGAGAACGGCGATACCGATCGAAACACCAGTATCCTGAACGGTCTCGGACATGGCCGAGGCCGATCCCGCCTTCTCGGGCGGCGCCGCGCCGACGACGAGATCGGTGCCGAGCGCAGCGATGAGCCCGTTGCCGAGATAAGCAAGACCCAAACCCGCCACGACCACCGCGATACTAGCGCCGCCGTTACCGACCCCGGCGAGCATCAGATATCCGACGGCTGACAGAACGAGCGATCCGGCAACGACGAAGCCGGGCCGGATGGACCGGGCAAGGAGCGGTGCACCCACGCCGCCGGCGATCATGCCCAGCGCCGCAAGGCCCATCCACAAGCCTGCGGCAAAGGGTGCGTAGCCGGCCACCAGTTGCAGATATTGAGCGGAGAGCAACATCGTCCCGCCAACCGCCACCAGTCCGACCAGCAGCACGATCAGGGCCACAGAAAAGGCCCTGTTGCCGAACAAGCTCATATCGACAAGCGGATCGGAAAGCCGCCTTTGCCGCCGCACAAAGAGCACGGCGAAGACAAGGCCCGCCGCGATGGCGCCGATGGCGTCGGGAGCGAAACCATATTTGGCGATCTGCTTGATGCCGTAGATCACCGGCAGCATGGCGGCCAACGAGATCGCCACATTGAACAGATCGATCCGACCAGCATTCGGCGCGCGATATTCAGGCAACAGAATGGGGGCGAGCACAAGCAACAGCGCGACGATGGGCACAGCAAGCAGGAAGGTGGCGCCCCACCAGAACTGCTCCAGAAGATACCCTCCCAGGACAGGTCCCAGCGCATAGTCGACCCCAAAAATTGTGGCCCATATGCCAAAAGCGAGCGCGCGCTCACGGGGATCGGCGAAGAGATTGCTGATGAGCGCCAGGGTCGAGGGCATCCGCGTCGCGGCGGCCACACCGAGTGTCGCGCGCGCCGCGATCAACATCGCAGCGCTCGTCGAAAAAGCCGCAATTGTGGGGTCTGATGCCGGAGGGAGCAGAATAGTACGAGACCATCTTGATCGTTCTCGCAAAGCCCCCCAATTTTCAGTGTTATATTAAAAATAGGGTGATTCAGCACGTATGTGGCGGCAATGTTTTGCCGCCACTATTCTTACCAGATTAGGAACGGAGCTTGAGGCGTTTCGAGGCGAAGTATGATATCAGGCGTCTTTTTGCTTGAATACCTGAATGGCTATTCCAAAAAGCGGGATACCGATCGCGAGCAACGCGAGCGCGCTCGGCCACAATTCGCGGATTCCCACACCTTTCAGAAAAACTCCCAGCGTAATGTCCATGTAATGGCGCAACGGACTTGCCAGGGAAGCAATCTGAAGCGCTTTTGGCATGCTCTCGATCGGCGCCAGCGTGCCGGACAGGAACATCAACGGAAAGAGCCCGAAAAACGCCAGCAGCAGCGCCTGCTGAAGCGACCGGCTGACGCTGGCGATCAGAACACCGATGGCAATGGCGCTAAGCAGGAATACCGCAGTGAGGCCGAGAAAAAGAAGCAGACTGCCGCGCAGAGGGATGCCGAACCACCAGACGATCAATAGGCTGGGGAACACCGACAGAAGTCCCACCACCAGCGTCGGCAGGGTCTTGGCGACGAACAGCTCAAACGTCCGGATCGGCGTGACGCGCAATTGCTCGATTGTTCCCGCCTCCTTCTCGCGTACGATGGACGCGGCGGGATGGATCACGCCGACCATCAGCGCGGCGAGCGCCACCATCGACAGCACGATAAAGGCAGTAAAGGTCTGGTCGGGATTATACCAGACCCGCACCATCGGCACCGGTCCAGCCGCAATCCCACCGCTGTCGCCGCCATTGATTGAGAAGCGCCCGACGATCTCAAGGGCGTAGCCCCGTGCCTGGGCAGCCATGTTGGAGTTCGCCCCGTCCAGCAGCAGTTGCAGTTCAGGCGTCCGATCATTCTGAAGATCGCGCTGGAACCCCGGCGGCACCACCAACGCCACGCGGGCGCGTCCATCCTGCAGCCAGGCACCGGCCTCGGTCGCGCTTGCGGGCCGGCCAGCATCGGCGAAGACGTCCGTTGCGAGAAACTCTTGCACCAGCGAGCGGCTTTGCGGGCTGCGGTCCAGATCGACGACTGCCAGCGGCATGTTCTCGACTTCAAAGGACAGCGCGTAGGCGCAGATCACGACCTCGATCGTGTAAAGCCAGAGGATCAGGATCAGGATCAGCGGATCGCGCAGGAGCTGGATCAACTCCTTCACCAGTAGACCTGCGAGACGTGCGCCCATCACGCCACCTTCTTTCTGAAACGCCAGACCGCCAGCGCAAAGATCACCAGCGTATAGGTCAGTATCAGCAGCGCTGAAGGCCACAGCTCGGCAAGGCCTGCTCCCTTCAAGACCACACCGCGCGAGAAATCCACGAAATACTGCGCCGGGAAGAGCCGCGTGTAGAGTTGCAGCACGTACGGCATGGTGAAGATCGGAAACAGGAAGCCGGAAAACAGGAAAGACGGCATCAGCGAGAGGATCAATGCCAGCAGCATGGCGGCGAGCTGGCTGCTGGTGATCGTCGAGACGAGCAGCCCGATCCCGACCGTGGTGAAAACATAGATCATGCCGACCCCGAACAGCAGACCGAGACTTCCCTTGAGCGGCACGGCGAACCAGAGGAAACTCACCGCGATCACCATGACGAGCTGCAGGAACGCGATCAGCCCGTAAGGGATCAGCTTGCCGGACAGGAACTCGACCGGTGTCACCGGCGAGGCGAATATCTGCTGGATCGAACCGGTCTCCTTTTCACGGGTGATCGCGAGTGCGGTCAGGAGCGGCGGGAAAGCCATGAGTATAACGCCGAACAGGCCGGGCACGACAAAGTTCACGCTGCGCAGCGCAGGATTGTACCAGACCCGCGCAGCCACTTCGATCGGAGGTGCCGTCTGGACACCGAAGCCGGTGATGATCGCGTTGGCATAGGCCGCCACCAGATTGGCGGTTGCCGAGAATGTCCCATCCACCAGCGCCTGAACCGGAGCGGGTTCCCCCCGCGCGAGTTGGTCCGCGAAACCCGGCGGAATGATCAACGCTAGCATGACGGCACCGCGCTGCAACGCGGTCTCGGCCTCGATTGCGCTTCGGTAACTGTCGGCCATGACGAAATACCCGCTGGCCAAAAACCGATTGACAAGCGCCCGGCTTTCCGTCGACTGGTCATGGTCGAGCACTCCAATCGCGACGTTGTCCACATCGAACGAGATCGCGTACCCGAACAGGAACAACATCACCGCCGGTATGAGCAACGCCACCGCGACGGTAACTGGATCCCGGATGATCTCCTTCGTTTCTTTCTCGACGATGGCGAGTATTCGCGACAACTTCATGAGACGGCTCTCTCCGACTGCGGCCTGGCCCGCTCACGTTCCATGAAGGCCAGGAAGACATCCTCCGCCGTTGCTAACTCCTGCCCGGGAAAATGCGCGCGCAGTGCCGGCAGGTCACCGACGGCGATCATGCGACCCATGTCCATCAGGCCGAGACGGTGGCAATAGGCCGCTTCCTCCAGATTATGGGTCGTCACGAGAACCGTCATTCCTTCTTCGGCGAGGATCCGGATCAGGCGCCAGAACCGGAACCGCGCCAGCGGATCGACGCCCGAGGTCGGTTCGTCGAGGAACAGTGCTGCCGGGCGGTGTAGGACGCTGCAGCCAAGCGCCACGCGCTGGCGCACCGCACCGGAAAGACGTGCCACCATCTCACCTTGCTGGCCACCGAGTCCGGTCATCTCCACCGCCCAGCCGATCGCCTCGCGGGCATCGCGCCACGACAGCCCGTAGGCGCTGGCGAAGAATGACAGGTTTTCGCCGACGGTCAGATCGGGATAGAGCGAAAAGCGCTGTGACATATAGCCGATCCGCTGCCGCAGCCGACGTGGGTCCGATAAGACGTCGACGCCGGCCACCGTCGCGCTGCCCGCCGAGGGCGGCAAGAGGCCGCAGAGCATGCGGATCAATGTCGTCTTACCCGCGCCGTTCGCCCCCAGCAGACCGAAGATTTCGCCCGGCGCGATAGTGAGGGTGACTTCTCCCACCGCGACGAAATCGCCGAAGCGGCGGGTCAGCCCCTTGGTCGCGATCTCTCCCGTCTTGCCTGTTGCGGCGCGCGCGACGGGCTGGGTCGCCACAGCGGTATCGGACTCTTCCGGTACGGACTCGCCCCCGCGCAGGATCGTGAACACGTCCTCCATTCCCGGCTCCGCCACCGCGACCTGTCCAAGATCGTCCAGACGTGCCCGCTCGTCTGGCGAAAGTTCGGCACCCGGCTTCATCACGAAACGCACGCTGTCTACGCGCCACTGGATGCCCAGAACTCCTGCGATTCCATGCAGTGCCGCCTCGGCTTCCGCTGGCTGGTCAGAGACGATGGAATGGACCTGTGCCTTCGCCTGCGCGCGCAGTTTATCGGGTCGCCCGAGCGCCATCAGCCGGCCCCTGTCCAGAAACGCCACCCGGTCGCACCGGTCGGCCTCGTCCATGTAGGATGTCGCGAGCACGATTGTCGTCCCCTGGCGGCGGAACTCGTCGAGGATTTGCCAAAGCTCCCGGCGGGAGAGCGGATCGACTCCGAGCCCTGGCTCGTCGAGAAGCAGCAGCGGCGGCTCGTGGATCAAATTGACGCAGAGTGCGAGCTTTTTGCGCATCCCCCCCGATAGCGCCCCCTCGCGCCGGTCGAGAAAGGGTGCCAGCCCCGCCATCTCCAGCAACCGGCGGCGCCGGGCCATATAGACTGCCCCCGGCACGCTGCGGGTTCTGGCTGCGAAAGACAGATTCTCAGCGACGGTCAGCCGGTCATAGAGCGTGAAGCCCTGGGCCATGTAGCCGATCTGCGAAGTGATACGGGCCGATTCCGCCACGGTGTCGTGACCCAGCACTCGACATCTGCCTTCGCTGGGATCGAGAATCGCCGCGAAAAGTTGCAAGAGCGTCGTCTTTCCCGCACCGTCCGGTCCGACTAGGCCGACGATCTCGCCGACACCGATCTTGATGTCGATGTCGCTCAGCGCCCGGTGTGACCGATACCGGCGCCCGAGCCCCTCTGCTTCAATGACCGTATCGTTCGTTGCCATGGCGGAGCCTTCGCTATGTCGGCACGAACAGCCGCTCGGGCCATCCGGCATCGGGTTGCCACAGGATCCAGGCATCGGTCGGCATTCCCGGTTTCAGCACGCCGTCGGGATTGTCGATCGCGAGCGTCACGCCGAAGACCAGTCGCACCCTTTCGTCGGGCATGTGGATGTCGCGCGGCGTGAATTGCGCGGTCTGATCGACCCGCGCGACCCGCGCCTCGAACAGCCGGTCGGGAAAGGCGTCGACGCGCAGGCGCGCCGGTGCGCCCAGTTCCACCTGTCCGATCCGGCTTTCGGGAATGAAGACGCGGACCTCCGCTCTGGTAAGATCGAGCAGCGTGACCAATGGCTGTCCCGGTTGAACGAATTCGCCGGGTTCGGCCGCCTTGACCAGCACGGTGGCGTGCAGCGGGGCGGTGATCCGGGTCTTGGATATCTGGTTGTCGAGAAGGGCGATCTCGCGCTGCACGGCGGTGATGCGCTTGCTCATCGCGCTTTTTCCCGCTTCAAGCGCCGCCACATTGCCCTGCGCCTCGCGAAACGCATTCTGGGCGATTTCCAGCGTCCGGGGCGCAACGGTGCCGCGGGCCTCGAGTTTCCGTACCCGGTCCAGCTCGGTCCGGGCCGTGCCCAGATGATGCCGGGCCACTTCGAGTTCGCTTTCCGCGCGGTTGAGTTCCGCCTCAAGGGCTTCAATCTCCGCTTCTGCGCGCGCTTTGTTCAGGTTGGCATCGGTGTCATCGAGCCGTACCAGCAGGTCGCCCTCGGCAACCAACGCACCTTCGACAAGTTCGCTTTCGACAACGCGGCCGGCCACTTCGGCGGCAACCCGGATTTCCGTGCCCTCCACGACGCCATTTCCGTAAACAACCTGCTCGGGAAGCGGCACGGGCCGGAGATAGACATAGAGACCGTAGGAGCCTCCCGCGATCAGGAGAAGTACGATTGCTGTCCAGATCCAGGTCTTGCTCATCCCGTCTTTCCTTCTTCATCGAAAGGTCCAGACATCGGTCGCCTTTGCGGCCGCTGTCGATGATGCAGGCAGATTTAAACGATCGCGAGCGGCCGGCGCCTACTTTGGTCTCGTGCCCCGACGATACCAGTCGGGCGAGACCGAATCGTACCTCGAAAACTCTGGAAGATCACCCCACACAGCGTACGAAGAGCTTCTCCGCACCGCCGAGTAACAGCGCTTCAGGCGAGAATCCACCGGTCGTGGCGGCAAGCCTAAGCTCCGACGCGTCGACGCCCTCAAGGTCGAATTGAACAGTCTCATTGATGACATCGTTGCGAAAGTCACGTCGGAAACCATCATATTCGACGCGATGATCGAAGCTCATGATCACCGTGCCGTCGCGCAGCTCCCATCGGCCCGTGCGCCATGGCAGGAGCCCAACGTCCTGGTTCGCCGCGCGCCACCATTCGATCGTGCCGTCCCCATCTCGCTCGAACAGGATCACGCGCTCGTTGGCGCAGTCGGACTGACTGGCGGACCAGACACCGGTCAGCGCAGCGCGATCACCGCCGGATACCCGGCCAATCAGCCCGGCCGGCTGCGCCTTGGCAACGCTTTCCGCAAGAGCCACGTCATAGGTGGCGCGAACCTCGGCAATCTCAGCGGCCCGCTTATCCGCACGAACTCGATCCGCCGCCTCCCGTTCGGCCTGGGCCGCCGCCAGTCGCGCGTCCCGGTCCGCCGTGATTGCGGCGGCTGTATCATCAGCGCCGCCGGCGGCGGCGGCGACGGTGTTGCGGCGAACCCGAAGTTGATACGCGCCGGTGAACGAAGAGACCACTGCATCGAGGACGCGCACGTCGCCCATAACCCGGCCCTGCGTATCGGGCGCGCCGTCGCCGACAATGATGCCAGCGACCTTGCGCTGGTTCGACGGATTGGCGCCGAGCGACCGGCAAAGCTCGGCATAATGGGTCATGCCCGTGAGCGCGGCGGATTCGATCAGGGTGTCGTTGCGCAGTTGATCTCGATTTTCGAACAGAAGAACGATCTCGCCGAGCTCATGGCATTTCGGATCGCCGGGGTTCAGGACATGAAGGGCGACATCGATGGGTTCGTCATAAACGAACCAGGCGGGTCCGCCATCGAAGGCTCGGATCTCATACTCGGCCGCTGTCGCCACGTTGGCGATCCCGCACGCGGCAAATGAGAGCGCTGCGAGGCCCCGCAGGGCGGAACGACAAGCGAAACGCATGGATCATCTCCTTTTTAGTCCCCGCGAATCCCCCGCCAGACAGCGTTTGCGCGGATTTCGCAATGTGCCATCGCTTCGGTCCAACTCCATCCAAGAACTTAGCCATTCCGGCCACCAAAAATAAGATCTGACGGTCTTGGCTAATCATTGCCGTACTTGGCGCTTGCTTCTTCTTTTATGAACACTTGGATCAACTTGGAAGTTACTTCATTGATTAAACACTGATTTTGCCGCGATCTTTTGCCAACTGCAACGGGCGTTTTGCTCAAACAAAGCGGTAAAAGATCGATGACTCCAACCAAGCTTCTGATCGGCCAGATCATCACCGTCTTCGCCATCGTGATTGGCGCGGTCTGGTTTGCGACGCAGTGGACGGCCGGGCAACTCGGTTATCAACCGCGTCTCGGCCCGGCTTGGGTATCGATCGGCGACTATCCGGTTTATCTGCCATGGCGGCTATTCGAGTGGTGGTACGCCTACGAGGCCTACGCCCCGGCGATCTTCAACCGCGCGGGCGCTATGGCGGCGGCGGGCGGCGTTCTCGGCGTCGTTGTCGCCATTATCGGATCGCTCTGGCGGGCGAGACAAAACCGGCTGGTCACCACCTACGGCTCGTCGCGCTGGGCGTCGAAGACAGAGATCGAGAAGGCTGGGCTCTTCGATTCGGGAGGCGTCTTTCTTGGAACGCTGAAGGGGCGCTATCTGCGTCATGACGGACCAGAACACATCATGTGCTTCGCGCCGACCCGTTCCGGGAAGGGCGTCGGCCTTGTCATCCCGACGCTTCTGAGTTGGCCGCATTCGGCCGTCATCCACGATATCAAGGGCGAGAACTGGCAGCTCACGTCTGGCTGGCGCGCCAAGTTTTCGCACTGCCTGCTGTTCAATCCGACCGATCCGGCGAGCGCCAGATACAACCCGCTCCTGGAAGTGCGCAAGGGCCGCAACGAGGTCCGCGACGTCCAGAACATTGCCGACATCCTGGTCGATCCCGAAGGCTCGCTTGAGAGACGGACGCACTGGGAGAAAACGGGCCACTCGCTGCTCGTCGGCGTGATCCTCCACATCCTCTATGCGGAAGAAGAGAAGACGCTCGCCCGCGTCGCGGCCTTTCTCTCCGATCCGTCGCGCTCCTTCGAGCGGACGCTCCGGGTCATGATGAGCACCAATCATCTCGGTACGGAGGACAACCCGCAGGTCCATCCCGTCGTCGCCCAGGCCGCGAGAGAATTGCTGAACAAGAGCGAGAACGAACGCTCGGGTGTGCTGTCGACCGCCATGTCCTTCCTCGGGCTCTACCGCGATCCGACCGTAGCGGAGACGACGAGCGCCTGCGACTGGCGCATCGCCGATCTGATGGACGCGGAACGGCCGGTCTCGCTTTACCTGGTCGTTCCACCCTCGGACCTGTCACGCACCAAACCACTGGTGCGTCTGATCCTCAACCAGATCGGCCGGCGTCTCACGGAACGTTTGCAGGGCGAGCCCGGTCAGGGTCACCGCCACCAGCTTCTGATGATGCTCGACGAGTTCCCGGCGCTCGGGCGGCTCGACTTCTTCGAAAGTGCGCTGGCCTACAAGGCCGGCTACGGCATCCGCAGCTTCCTGATCGCGCAATCGCTCAACCAGATCTCCAAGGCCTATGGCGAGAACAATGCGATCCTCGACAATTGCCATGTCCGGGTCGCGTTTGCCTCGAACGACGAGCGCACGGCCAAGCGTATCTCAGACTCTCTCGGCACGGCGACGGAACTGCGCGCCCAGCGCAACTACGCCGGCCACCGGCTCGCGCCGTGGCTCGCCCACGTCATGGTCTCGCGGCAGGAGACCGCCCGGCAATTGTTGACGCCTGGCGAGGTGATGCAGCTCCCGGCCGACGAGGAGATCGTGATGATCTCCGGTCAGGCGCCGATCCGCGCCAGGAAGCTGCGCTATTTCGAGGACGCCAACTTCACGGGCCGGGTGTGCCCCCCGCTGGGCCTGTCGGCGGACGGTCCCTATGCGGATCGTCCGCCCTCCCGCGCCGACGACTGGTCGGGACAGGTGCGCAAGCCCCATGCCGATCTCATCAAGCCCTGGTCCGAACTCGTTTCCGGTGGCGAAGAGGACGAAGGCGGCCTCAAACGCCACCCCGCGCTGCCGGAAGAAGCGCCTGCGAAACATCAGCCCGAACGCGCGCCGGACGCGGGGCTTGTCGATGACGAGTTCGATCCCGCTGACGCCCGAAGGATGGATCAGCTCGCCCGCAATGCCGCGACCGTCCGCCGCGCCCACGCCCTCAATAACGGAATGGGCGATCAGGCCGACGACGACCTGATCCCGAGCTTTTAGGGGAGGCGCTGCTCATGAAAGCCCGCCTCTGCGTCTATCTTTCCGATCAAGTCGATCAACGGCTCGGTATCGCGGCACGACGGCCGGGGGCGTCAAAGTCCGCTATCACCGATGCCGCGCTCGCCGCCTTCCTGTCGCCTGAGCGGGACGACCAGCGTGACGCGGCGATCATCCGGCGGCTCGATCATTTGTCCCGTCAGTTGGATCGCCTCGAGCGCGACCAGACCATCGTCTCCGAAAGCCTGGCGCTCTTCATCCGCTACTACCTGATCATCACCCCGCCGCTGCCGGGTGTCGAGCAGGACGCCGCCCGCGCGCTCGGCAAGGAGCGTTTCGAGTTCTTCGTGGCGCAACTCGGACGCCGGCTTGCGGGCGGCAAGACCATGATCCGCGACGTCCTCGAAGAGGTCGCGCCGAGCGAGAGCGATTTCTTCACCGAAGCCGAAATCGACGCGCTTCGCGCCGCGAAGCAGTCCCCGTCTTCGAATGGCGACGCCAAGAACGGCCAAGGCGGATCAGAGGAAGCGAGCAATGACTGACCGCTTCCACCCCACGACCCTTGACCGCCAGCGGACCATGCTGCGCACCGCCATGGGTCCGGCCATCGCTGCCGCGCTAGCGGATCCCGCGGTCATCGAGGTGATGGTCAATCCCGACGGACGGCTCTGGCTCGACCGCCATGGCGAAGGGCGCGTCGACACCGGTAAACAGCTTGGCGCCTCGGAAGCGGAGCGGATCATTCGGCTCGTAGCCAGCCACATTGGCCAGGAATGCCACGCGGAGCGGCCGGTCGTCTCCGCCGAACTGCCCGAGACCGGCGAACGCTTCGAAGGGCTGTTGCCGCCGGTGGCGCCATCCCCGTGCTTCGCGATCCGCAAGCCGGCGAAAGTGCTCTACCGGCTTTCCGACTATGTCGACGCTCAGATCATGGCGCCGCTCCAGGCCAAGGAACTGGCCGAGGCCGTTGCGTCAGCCAAGAACATCGTCGTGGTCGGCGGAACCAGTTCGGGCAAGACCACATTGGTCAATGCGCTCCTTGCTGAGGTTGCGACAAGCGGCGACCGCGTCATCCTGATTGAGGATACCCGAGAGCTCCACTGCGCGGCGGAGGATTGCGTCAGCCTGCGCACCAAGCCCGGTGTCGCCGCGCTGTCCGATCTCGTGCGCTCGACGCTCCGTCTACGCCCCGACCGGATCATCGTCGGCGAGGTTCGCGGGCCCGAAGCCCTCGACATGCTGAAAGCGTGGAACACCGGCCATCCCGGCGGGATCACGACGCTGCACGCCAACTCCGCCCATGCCGGGCTCTATCGCCTCGAACAGCTCATCCAGGAAGCGGTCGTCACCGTGCCTCGCCGGCTAATCGCCGAGGCGATCGACATCGTCGTCTTCCTCAAAGGTCGGGGCTCCGGCCGTCGCGTCGAGACCGTCGCCGCGCTCGAAGGACTCACTTCGGGTGGTGACTACCGTCTCAAGCCGCTAACCCCGATCCAGCTCATTCCAACCGCTTAACAAGAAGGAGACCCGTATGAACCTGCTCGTCCCCGATATCTGCTCCCGTTTCCCCACCCGGCAGGCGGTCTTCGTCGGCCTTCTCATTGGATTGGCTATTCTCTGGGCCGGTCCCGCCAGCGCCGCCGGGTCGGGTATGCCTTGGGAAGCGCCGCTCACCGCGATCCTGGAATCCATTGAGGGACCGGTCGCGCGCATCATCGCCGTCATCGTTATCGTCATCACCGGCCTATCGCTTGCCTTCGGCGAGAGCTCGGGTGGCTTCCGGCGGTTGATCCAGATTGTCTTCGGGCTTTCCATCGCTTTTGCCGCGACGAGCTTCTTCCTGTCCTTCTTCTCGTTCGGCGGCGGGGCGCTCATCGTATGACGGTCGAAGGTTACGAGATCCCGCTCCATCGCGCGCTCACCGAACCGATCCTGATGGGCGGGGCGCCACGCTCGGTCGCCATCTTTAACGGCACCCTGGCAGCGGCTTTGGGACTCGGCCTCCAGCTCTGGCTTGCAGGCCTCGTCGTCTGGATCGTTGGCCATAGCGCCGCCGTCTACGCCGCCCGCAAGGACCCGTCCTTCATGGACGTGCTAGTCCGCCACATCCGCCACAAGGGGCATCTGGGATGCTGAACCTTGCCGAATATCGGAAACGCCCCGCGCTGCTCGCCGACTATCTGCCCTGGGCCTGCCTCGTCGCGCCCGGCGTCATCCTAAATAAAGACGGGAGTTTCCAGCGCTCGGCGCGATTCCGCGGGCCCGACCTCGAAAGCGCGACAGAGGCCGAACTGGTCGCCACCTGCGCGCGGATCAACAATGTGCTGCGCCGTTTCGGCTCTAACTGGGCGCTGTTCTTCGAAGCCGAGCGCCATGTCGCCCGCGATTATCCGTACTCGGATTTTCCAGACCCGGTGTCGCGGCTTGTCGATGAGGAACGGCGTGCGGCCTTCGAGCAAACCGGCGCGATGTTTGAGAGCGCCTATGTGCTGACCATCGTTTACTTGCCGCCCGCCGAAAACATTGGCCGCGCCGAACAGATGCTGATCGAGAGCGATGGTGGGAAGCGCGGGCTAGACTATCGCGACCATCTCAGCGCCTTCGTTCAGCAGACGGATCGGGCGCTCGATCTCCTCGGACAGCTCATGCCCGAGGTCGCGCCGCTCTCCGACGAAGAGACGCTGACCTATCTGCACAACTGCATCTCCAACAAACGGCATCCGATCGCCTTTCCGGAGATCCCGGCCTATCTCGACGCAGTCCTGGTCGACACCTCTCTGACCGGCGGACTGGCGCCGATACTGGGCGACGCCCATCTGCGCGCCTTGACCGTTCTCGGATTTCCCGGTTCGACCACGCCGGGACTGCTCGACGCCCTCAACCATCTCGGTTTCGAATATCGCTGGATGACGCGCTTCGTGCCGCTCGACAAAGCCGCGGCCGAAAAGGTGATCAAGCGCTATCGGCGGCAGTGGTTCGCCAAGCGCAAGTCTATCGCCGCCATCATCAAGGAGGTGCTGACCAACGAGCAGTCCGTGCTCGTTGACACCGACGCCGACAACAAGACCGCCGACGCCGATGCGGCGCTTCAGGAGCTCGGCGCCGATCTCGTCGCTTACGGCTATGTCACGACCACCTTCATCGTCTGGGATGAAGACGCCGCCGCCGTTCGCGAGAAAGTCCGCGCGGCACAGCGCATCATCGACGGGCGCGGCTTCGCCACCATCGAGGAAAGCGCCAACGCCGTCGAAGCCTGGCTCTCGTCCTTGCCTGGCCATGTCTATGCCAATGTTCGCCAAGCGCCGATCAATACGCTCAATCTCGCACACCTTATGCCGCTGTCGGCCATTTGGGCCGGGCCGGCGTATAACGAACATCTGGGCGGGCCGCCACTCCTCACCGTGCGGACCAATGGGACCACGCCGTTCCGGCTCGTGACCCATATCGGCGATGTCGGCCACACCTTGGTCGTCGGTCCGACCGGCGCCGGCAAATCGGTACTCCTGTCGCTGATCGCGCTGCAGTTTCGGCGCTACCCGGACGCACAGATCACGATGTTCGACAAGGGCGGGTCGGCCCGTGCTGCCATTCTTGGCATGGGAGGTGATTTTTTCGACCTTAGCGCCGCCAAGGAGGGCATGAAGGACGCGCTCGCCTTCCAGCCGCTCGCCAAGATCGACCTGACGGCGGAGCGGTCTTTTGCGCAGGACTGGGTGCTCGGACTGCTCGCCCATGAGGGCGTCGCCGTCACGCCGGAGGTCAAGGACGCGGTCTGGTCGGCGCTGTCGAATCTCGCCGCCGCGCCGCCGCCCGAACGCACGCTCACCGGTTTCGCGACGCTGCTTCAGCGGAACGAGCTGCGCCAAGCGCTTCAGCCTTACACGCTGGAAGGCCCATACGGTCGGCTCCTGGATGCCGATGAAGACCGGCTCACGCTCAGCGACGTTCAGTGCTTCGAGATGGAAGAGCTGATGCACGAGACCGGCGCGGTGCTTCCCGTGCTGACATACCTCTTTCATCGGCTCGAAGCCCGGTTCGACGGACGGCCGTCGCTCCTGATCCTCGATGAGGCCTGGCTCTTCCTCGACAACCCGGCCTTCGCCGCGCGTATCCGCGAATGGCTGAAGACGCTCCGCAAGCAGAACGTCTCCGTCGTCTTCGCGACACAAGGTTTGTCGGACATCGCCGGCAGTTCGATCGCGCCGGCGATCATCGAGAGCTGCCCGAGCCGCATCTTCCTGCCCAACGACCGGGCGATCGAGCCCCAGGCGAAAGCCGTCTACGAAGCCTTCGGCCTCAACGACCGGCAGATCGAGATCATCGCCCGTGCCGTGGAGAAGCGCGACTACTACTTCCAGTCGCGCCAGGGGAACCGGCTGTTCGACCTTAGTCTTGGACCCGTGGCGCTGGCCTTTACCGGAAGCAGCACCAAGCCGGATCACGCCCTGATGGACGAGCTCCTCACCGCTCATGGCGAAGAGGAGTTCGCGGATTCCTGGCTGCGCGCCAAGGGCCTCGATTGGGCGGCGGACCTGATCGGTTCGAACCATGCACTGCAAGAGGAGACAGACCATGAAGCGACCGCTTGAGGCGGCTGTGATAGCGGCGTTTATCGGCCTGATTGCCGCACCGGCAGCGTTTGCCGCCGAGGGTTGGCCGCGCTGCTGGCGCGACGATGACTGTCCCGGCTTCTTCCTGAATGTGACGAACAGCCAGGGCGACGCGAAAGTCACCGTCGGGCGGGTCTGCGAAGGCCGGTGGCGGCATATCTGGGGCCAATCCGACGCCCGGAACACCATCCGGCAATGGCTTGAGGGCGACGCGGCTGGTGCGAGCGGTTCGCTCTGCATCCCGCTCCATCCGGATGTTGACGAGATCCGCGTCATCTCGATTGGCGGCCATTGCGGCGAGGACGGGTTTCCCGACATCGCATGGGCCAACGAACCCGGCGCCGATGCAGTGCTGCGGCGCGGCTATGGCGCGGCGGCGTCCGCAACGCTCGAAGGCTGTCATGCGCGGATTGGCAATCCGGAGATCGGCAAGGTCGCCTATGGCGGCATCGCGCTCCGTTTCGCCGACAGCTACGTCTTCGGCGACAGCTACGCCGAGACGTATTTCTACGGGATCTATGACGGTTTCGGACCGAGTAGCGTCAAACCGTTCGGCGCCACGGTCGCCGCCATCAGCCAATTCAACACCTACCACTACCGCATCGACATCCTGGCGAATGGCCGGGACGGCTGGCGGTGGGGAGATCAAGAGGAGAACGACCGATGAAACATCTCAAGACACAGCTTTTATCCGTCTGCGCCGCTTTGGCGCTCGGCCTGTCCACCGTCACCGTGACCATGACCGTCACGGCGCCGCCGGCGCACGCGATCACGGTGTTCGACCCGGCGAATTACAGCCAGAACCTGCTGACCGCCGTGCGCTCGCTGCAGCAGATCAGCAATCAGATCCAGCAGCTCGCCAACGAAGCGCAGATGCTGGTGAATCAGGCGCAGAACCTGACGAGCCTGCCGACCTCCGTCGCCGGTGATCTGCAGGCCTCGCTGCGCGCGGTCGATGCGCTGATCCTGAGCGCGCAAGGCGTCGCCTACGATGTGTCCGCGATCGACGCGGAATACCGCCGATTGTTCCCAGAAGAATATGCCGCCACCGTTTCAAATTCGCAGATCATCCAGGATGCGCAAGAAGCGTGGCAGCTGGCCCGCGAAGGCTTCAGGCACAGCCTCCAAGTGCAGGCCGAGGTGGTCGGCCAGGTCCGCACCGACACCTTCACGCTCGACCGTTTGATCGCCGAGAGCCAAGGCGCGGTTGGCAATCTGCAGGCGGCTCAGGCCGGCAATCAGCTCACTGCGCTCGCCGCCAAGCAATCGATGCAGCTCCAAAGCTTGCTTGCCGCATCGGCCCGTGCCGACGCGCTCGAAAGCGCCCGCGCCATCGCCGCCCGCGAGCAGGCCCGTGCCCGCTTCGCCCGCTTCATGGGCGATGGCAGCAGCTATAGCCGTTAGGACTCGGGGACGCGCACAATGGATGATGTCGGCGTCATCGATCAGTTCACGGAGATTTTCGTCAACTACATCGATTCCGGCTTCGGGTTCCTCGGGCCAGATGTCGCGTTTCTGACGACGATCCTGATCGGCATCGACATCACGCTCGCCGGCCTGTTCTGGGCGCTTTCGGACGACAAGTCGGTCATCCCCGCGATGATCAAAAAGGTACTATACGTCGGCGCCTTCGCCTTCATCCTGAACAACTTCTCCTTTCTCGCCGATGTCATCTTCGACAGCTTCGCGGGACTCGGCTTGCGGGCGAGCAATTCCGCGATCACCGCAGACGATCTCATGCGGCCAGGTTTCGTCGCGAATACCGGCTTCGTCGCCGCAGATCCGCTTTTGAGGGAAGTCGAGGACCTTCTTGGACCGATCGCCTTTTTCGAGAACTTCGTTCTGATCGCGGTACTGATGGTCGCCTGGATTATCGTGCTCTTGGCCTTCTTCATCCTGGCGATCCAACTCTTCATCACCATCCTCGAGTTCAAGCTGACCACCTTGGCCGGCTTCATCCTTGTGCCCTTCGCGCTCTGGGGAAAGACCGCCTTCCTTGCCGAGCGCGTGCTCGGCAATGTGGTTGCCGCGGGCATCAAGCTGATGGTGCTCGCCGTCATCGTCGGCATCGGCTCGACCCTGTTCGGTTCCTTCACCGCGTCTTTTGTGGGCGACGAGATCACCATCGAGCAGGCGCTTTCCACCGTCCTGGGCGCGCTGGCGATTTTCATGCTTGGTATCTTCGGCCCCGGCATTGCGGCCGGTCTCGTCTCCGGTGCGCCACAGCTCGGCGCCGGGGCCGCCGTGGGATCGGCGGCCGGGCTCGCCATCGGCGGTGCCGCCGCCGCCGGTGCGGCTGTCGGCGGTGCGCGCGCTCTTGGCGCAGGGGCGGGCGCGGCGACCCGAGCGGCATCCTCCATGGCGGGCGGGGCGAGCGGCGCGTACGGCATGGCGCGCGCAACCTCTGGCGCGTCCGGCGCGGCAGGCGTTGCGGCAGGGGCGGCCGGCGTCGCCCGCGCCGGCGCCGGTGCTGTCGGTCAGGGCGTTCGCAGCGTTGCGGGACGCGCGACATCGGGCGTGCGCCAATCCTTTGCAGACGGTCAGCGCGGCGCTTTCACCGCGACCGGCGGCACGCGTCCCAGCGGCGGTGAGGCGTCGACCAGCGCTGCGGCCGCGGCAAGCGGTGCGCCCGATTGGGCTCAGAAGCTGAGGCGAGAACAACGGCTGCGCGAAGGCGCGACCGTGACGGCCCACACGATCCGCGACGGCGACCGCCCGGCCTCCGGCGAGAACCCCAGATTGAGGGACGACGACTGATGTTCAAACGATCCACCTCGACGTACGGCCACACACCAGAACCGGAGACGCCTTATCAACGAGCGGCGCAAGTCTGGGACGAGCGCATCGGCTCGGCGCGCGTGCAGGCGCGGAATTGGCGGTTCATGGCGTTCGGCTGCCTGGCGCTCGCCATCGGCCTGTCCGGCGGGGTCGTCTGGCAAGCCGGACGCAGCACGATCACGCCTTATGTCGTCGAGATCGACACACTCGGGCAGACCCGCGCCGTCGGTCCGGCCATCGCCGCCTATGAGCCAACCGACGCCCAGATCGCCTACCATCTGGCGCGCTTCATCGAGAATGTCCGCTCGCTCTCGATCGACCCAATCGTCGTGCGCCAGAATTGGCTGCGCGCCTATGACTACGCCACCGACCGCGCCGCCAACACGCTGAACGACTACGCGCGCGAGAACGATCCGTTTTCGAGGGTCGGCCAGCGCACCGTAACCGTCGAGGTGACCAGCATCGTGCGCTCCTCTGGCGACAGCTTCGATGTGCGCTGGCGGGAGCAGTCCTTCGAGAACGGCACGCTCGCGGCGACCACGCGCTACACCGCTGTCCTTTCCATCGTCCTGCAGCCGCCCCGCACCGAGGAGGCGCTCAGGAAGAACCCGCTCGGAATCTATGTCCACGCTCTCAATTGGAGTCGCGACCTCATCTCGGGAGATAACCCATGAAAAAGATACTCGTCGTTGCAGCGCCCTTGTTGCTCGCCGCCTGCGCCACAAAGCAATTGCCACCCGAGATCAGTTACGACGCGGAAGACTTCGATGCCGCGACGCTCGCTGCCGAGCCGCCGCGTCCCGTCGAGATCGTCACAGTACCCGAGCCGTTGCCCCTGCCGGGTCAGCTGATGCCAGTGCCAAGGGAATGGCAGCCGCCTGCGGAGGACACGCGGCCACCGGAAGAGCGCGTCACGGACGCCAACACTGCCGCCGCGGTGGAGCCGAGCACGGACGGCTATATCAACGCGATCCAGGTCTATCCCTATACGGAAGGCGCACTTTACCAGCTCTATACCTCGCCCGGGAACGTCAGCAACATCGCGCTCCAGCCGGGCGAGAAGATCGTCGCCGTCTCGGCCGGCGACACCGTTCGCTGGGTGATCGGCGATACGGTCAGCGGTTCCGGTGACGCGGCACAAGCCCACGTGCTGGTTAAGCCCATCGCCGAGGGCCTGCGCACCAACCTCGTCATTATCACCGATCGGCGTGCCTATCACCTGGAGCTCACCAGTACGCCGGAGACCTATATGGCCTCGGTCTCCTGGCATTATCCGCGCGATGAGCTCCTGGCGCTCACGCGCCGCAATATCGCCGCCGAAGAGGCCGCGGACCGCGTGATCGACCGCGGGCTCGATATCGACAATTTGCGCTTCCGCTACGCCATCAGCGGCGACAATCCGCCATGGCGGCCGGTGCGTGTCTTCGACGACACCCACAAGGTCTATATCCAGTTCCCGGCGCGGCTCAATCAGGGCGAGGCGCCGCCGCTCTTCGTCGTCGGTCCGGACGGAAAAAATCAGCTCGTCAATTACCGGGTGCGCGGCCGCTATTACATCGTCGATCGACTTTTTGCGGCTGCCGAGCTGCGGCTCGGCGAAGACCCGCAGCAAGTCGTGCGCATTACACGGACCGACGGCCGTCCCGCCGCGTCGAGCCAGTCGCGGACCGGCGACATCGAGGTCAGCCAACACCGCATTCCGGACCGTGAGGACCGCTGATGACGCCATCACGCTCAGACGACCCGTCGATCCCAGATCCACCAATCCCTGACTCGACCGGGGCGAGCGCGCCGAAGGTCGATCCGGAAGACCTGATGCTGCGCGCCGCGCCGCGCCCCGTCACGCGGATCAACCGGCGTGTGCTGATCGCACTTTCGGGCACGGGACTACTCCTGATCCTCGGCGCGACCATCTTTGCCCTCGACCCGCCGCGGCTGTTCGACCGCGACAATACCGGACGCGAACTCTATCGGACCGAAAACAACCCGACCCCTGATGGCCTCGAAGCTCTGCCGCGCCGCTATAGCGACATCTCACGCCCGCCCGTAGAGTTGGGGCCGCCTCTGCCCGGCGATATTGGTCCCGCCGTCGTCGCCGCCGAGCGGGAGTTGGGGATCGGGCCGACGCCAGACTTGCCGTTCCGTCCGAGCCCGGAAGAGGACGCGGCACGCGCCGAGCGCATCCGGCAAGCGCGGCTCGCCCAGCAGGGCCGCGAGTCCGGGGTATTTTTCCAACTCACCTCGAGGACGGCGGGAGTCGCTCAGGCAGACATCTCCGGCGCGGGAATGCCCACCGCGCCCGGAACGGCGCCCGCCGATCGTAACCCCTTCGAGGTCGCCAGCGGGGGCAACGCGGGCGCCCCGTTGGAACTTGACCTCCAGAACGACCAGAACCTGCAAGGACGCAAGCTCGACTTCCTCGACCAGGGCGTCGACGCGGCCATATACAATCCGCATGCGTTGCAGGACCCGGCCTCGCCCTATCAGGTGATGGCAGGGACCGTCATCTCCGCCAGCCTCGTCACCGGCATCAATTCCGATCTCCCGGGCCGCGTCATCGCGCAGATCACCGAGAATATCTACGACACGGTCTCTGGGACCTATCTTCTGATCCCGCAAGGCTCCCGCGTCATCGGAACCTATGACAGCGTCATCGCCTTCGGGCAAGACCGCGCCCTCGTGATTTGGCAGCGGATCATCATGCCGGATGGCTCGTCCGTCGTGATCGAGAACCTGCCGGCGACCGACGTGGCTGGTTATGCCGGGCTCGAGGACGAGGTGAACTTCCACACCTGGCGGCTTCTGAAGGGCATTGCGCTGTCCACGTTGCTCGGCGTCTCGACGGAGCTGACCTTCGGCGATGAAGAAAGCGATCTCGTCGCGGCGATTCGCGAGTCCACTCAGGACAGCGCCAATCAGGTCGGCCAGCGCATCACCGAGCGCAACCTCAACATCCAACCCACCATCACCATCCGACCCGGTTGGCCATTGCGCATCATCGTCAACAAGGACCTGGTGCTGCGGCCTTACCGCGACCTGGGAGTGATCCGATGACCTTGAAGCTCGACAAGCTCCCCGACCGCGAGAGCGTGAAGATCACTTTCTCGGCCAACGCCGATCTGAAGGCGGCGCTCAATGACTATGCCGAAATTTACCGGCGCGCCTACGGCCAGAAGGAGAGTGTCGCCGATCTCATCCCGTTCATGTTGGACGCCTTCATGAACGCCGACCCCGGTTTCAAACGGGCGCGCAAGGAACTCGAAAACGCGCGCCCATCTTCCCCACCAACCCAAGCAAAGGAGACCTGAACGATGGCTACTATTGGAAGTTTCACCGCCGGCAAGGACGGTTATGTCGGGACAATCCGCACCCTGACGGTCAACGTTAAGGCCAAGATCATTGCGAATGACAGCAAGAAGAGCGAGGGAGCGCCGGATTTCCGGGTCTATGCTGGGCGGGCCGAACTCGGCGCCGCCTGGAAGGCCCAGACCAACGGCGAGGAGCCGCGGGACTATCTTAGCGTCCAGCTCGACGATCCAAGCTTTCCCGAGCCGATCCGCGCGGCGCTCTTCGAGGAGGACGGCGCGGCGTTTCTCGTGTGGAACCGGCGGGACGCCTGATGCAGGCCGTTGAGGGACAGAATAGCGGCTGAATTCTCCGCTCTATTCTTTGGCGTCGTCGAGGGCCTGATCAACCAGTCGGAGGGCCGCCGTCAGACGGCTGCGAAGCGTGCGCAGCTCTCCTACGGTTTCGTCTTCCATGGCCATCAAATCCGGATCGAGGGCGGTCCGAACGACTTCGTCCAGCGGCGCCCTCGCCAAGGAACCGGATGCGAGGATTGCCTCGTTCGCGGCGTCTCCGCGCCCTTCGGCTTCGATCAACAGCGTTCCGTCGAGTTGCATCGAAACGGAAAATGCAATGTCGCCAAGAACGACGGCTTCGACGTCATCTGGCTCAAGCGGCACAATCAAGCCCCAGGGCTCGCCGTCTTGGTCTTCGAATCCGGCGAGATAGTGCTCGGGACCAATCGTTCGATCCGCATTGCGATCGGCACGGAAGAACGTTGCCAGGGTCACATTTAGGGGCATGGCACAGCGTCAAGAAACACAGAAACTAAGGTCTCCAGATGGAGCTTAACAAAATACCTAGTATACTAGGTGGCAGTATACTAGGTATTCGGGCTGCCTTTCGCCATGAAGCTGAGGCGGATCGTGGCTCGAAATCTCAAGCACTTGCGGCAGGAAAAGGGAATGTCGCAAGAAGAACTTGCCGACAGCGCGGAGATAAACCGCAACTATGTCGGGATGGTGGAGCGCTCGGAAAACGCCGCCACGGTGGATATGCTGGAGAAGCTTGCCGACGCGCTTGGCGCGAAACCTATCGATTTCTTTCGGGAGGAATAGGCCTAGCAAGAGGCTGTTTTGGTATGAAGCAGCCTGCCGGGAGCTTTTTTTGCTTTTCCTATGGGCCAGTTTGTGACAAAACGTCGGAAGTTAGAGCCTAACAACCGACGTTTTGTCACATGACCACTACAGCCGAGATATCACAGAGAGACCGGGCCGTCGAGCTTCTCAAGGAACGCGGCGCCATGCGTCGCATCGAGCTGAGCGACGCCGGCGTCCACCCGGAAACACTTTCGCGGCTGGTGGAAGAGGGCATTCTCACCCGCGTTTCCCGCGGCCTCTATCAGCTCACCGACGCCGACATCACGGCACCGCATGACCTGGCCGAGGTCGCGAAGCTCGTGCCGAAAGGGGTCATCTGCCTCATCTCCGCGCTCCAGTTCCATGAGCTCACGCTCCAGACGCCGAGCCGAGTCTGGGTCGCCATAGGTCCAAAGGCCCGGAAACCCAAGATCGAATACCCTCCAACCCGCATCGTGCGGTTCGGTGAGCAGGCTCTTTCGCTCGGCGTGCAATCGCACACCATCGACGGCGTGCTGGTGCCGATCTTCAACCCAGCCAAAACCGTCGTGGACTGTTTCCGATTCAGGAAGGCCGTCGGTTTCGACGTTGCGATTGAGGGCCTCCACAACGTCGTGAAGTCAGGCAAGGCCAAGCCGGCGGAAATCGTTCAATACGCCCGTGACACCCGAATTTGGTCTGTTCTGCGACCATATCTCGAAACGGTGGTCGCTGATGGCGCGTAGGACGACGAACATTGCCGCTTCGGTGCGTGCGCGGCTTCAAAACATCGCCAAGGAGAAACAGGCGAATTTCCAGCGGATGCTCACGCGCTACGCCCTGGAACGGCTTCTCTTCCGCCTAAGCGTCTCACCCCACAAAGATCGCTTCGTTCTCAAAGGTGCCATGCTTTATGCCGCTTGGCTCGAAGACCCTTTCCGAACGACGCGCGACCTAGACCTTCTTTCCTTTGGCGATCGCGAAGCCGAGCGCCTTGTCGGGATCTTCCGCGAGATTTGCGTTCAAGCGGTTGAGGAAGACGGGCTGAGCTTCGATGCCGAGCACATTGCCGCGGAGCCAATTCGCGACGATCAAATCTATGGAGGCGTTCGGTTGCGAACATCGGCGCGCCTCGGCACCGCCGTCATCCCGATCCAGATCGATATCGGTTTTGGCGATGTCGTGACACCTGGTCCATCGGAGCTCGAATATCCGGTTCTTCTCGACCATCCGGCGCCCAAGCTCAACGCCTATCCGCGTGAAACGGTGGCTGCCGAGAAGTTCGAAGCCATGGTCGCGCTCGACCTCGCGAACAGCCGGATGAAAGACTTCTACGACCTTCTTGCGATGTCGCGGCTTTTCACCTTCGAAGGCGCGGTCCTCGCCGCGGCGATCCGCGCCACATTCGAAAGGCGCACGACGCCGGTCCCACGCGAACGTCCCCCCGCGTTCACCGGCGCCTTCTCGGACGATCCACAAAAGGCCCAGCAATGGCGATCCTTCCTCGCCCGCGAGCCGCTGCTGATCGACGAGCCGGATTTGCCGACAGTCATTCGCGAGATCGGTGACTTCATCATGCCGGCAGCTCATGGAGCCATTGACGACGGCCACATGCCTGGCCGTTGGTCTCCAGATGGTGGCTGGAGATCCGCCACATGACAGAGGCCAGCCGCGACGCCATCTTCATTAGCCACACCAAGCCGAAGGATAATATGTTTACCGCTTAGCTGCCGGCGGTGATCGCATTATCGATTGGCAGCGGTCTGCGTGATCCGATTACGCCGTGTAGCGAAAAAGCTAAGTGATCGCTCTCAGAAGCGTCATCTCGGCGAAGACGATCCGGCTCACGCCGAACGCGGCAGTTCAGTCTTCGACAGCTTGGTTAAAGCTGAGTCGATCAAGCTGACAGCGTCCTCAACATCCCGATCCGTCGTATCGAAACCGAGACTGAAGCGGATGGAGGATTCTGCCTCATCTACATCCAGCCCGATGGCCCTCAGTACATGTGACGGCTCGGGAATCCCGCTTGTGCACGCGGAACCAGTTGATGCCGCCAATCGTGGTTGCAGAGCGCCGAGAATGTCATGCGCCGAATGCCCGATAAACTGGATATTGGCATTACCAGGATGGCGGGGATGCCCGACAGGACCGTTGACCGTTATCGGCCACGACAGATTGTCCAACTTATCGATGAATTCATCACGATGTTTCCGCAGCAGTATGCGCTTTTCTTCTGCAGCCTCGCCAGCGCACATGAGTGCCGCAGCGCCCATTCCAACACAAAGCGGCGTTGGCAATGTTCCGGAGCGAAGGCCGTTCTGCTGGCCGCCGCCATAGAAAAGCGGCTCGATTTGGCCCTGCAGGTCGCGTGAAATGTATATGACCCCGACTCCTTTTGGGCCGTACATCTTGTGCGATGATAGGCTGAGAATATCCGTATACTCTCCAAATGAAGTCATCGTCATGGCGATGGGAGCTTGCGCCGCATCACAATGAAAAACGGCTCCCTGACTCCTTACAATGCTAGATATTTTCTCAATATTCTGAATCGTTCCAATCTCGTTATTAACCGCCATAATTGATACGGCGAGAACATCATCGCGCATTGCCTCTTCAAGGGCTGAGAGATTTATGAAACCTTCATGATCGACAGGAATTTTCTCGACTGCGTAGCCGTGTTGTTCCTCAAGGACTCTTCCAGCAGCGAGCACGCACTTGTGCTCGATTGTGCCCATCAAGATGCGGCGGCGCTTGCCTCCAGTCGCACGGCGGCCGACGCCCAGCAAGGCGAGGTTATTCGACTCGGTTGCCCCCGAGGTGAAGATGATTTCATCGGCGTCCGCGCCGATCAGCCGTGCGACTCGGGCGGCTGCCTCATCGACGGCGCGCGATGTTTCCCACCCGAGGACGTGATCCGATGAATGCGGATTGCCGAAAGATTCGCTGAAATACGGCGTCATTTCGGCCAAAACACAGGAATCGACCGGTGTCGTGGCCTGATGGTCGAGATATATCGTGTTTCTTATTCTCATTTATTATCAATGATATAGATGGAAAAAAACCTTCCGGGTCGTCGCATTTCGGCATCCGCTTGCTGCTGGAGGTAGGCTCCAGCATTCGTTGACCATAGCACATCGTTCGGGCTACAGTCGAGCTGGACGCATCATCCAGCAGCCCGGGGGATACATGGCGCGCGGACCGCTTTTTCAGAATGATTACAGCCCGCAGTTTTCGGGCCACGAAACCTTCCCGCTGCGCTACGGGTGGCTGAAAAAGGCGTTTGACCGCGTCGCCGAGACCGAGTCCGAAACCGACAACCGCGTTGCGTGTTGGGGAGACGAAGCCATAGCGAAATTCGGTGTCGGCAAAAACATGGTCGGCTCGATGCGCTATTGGGCGAACGCCGCCCGCATCATCCGCGAGCCCGCCATCAACTCCGTTGAAACAACCGAGCTTGGACGGTTGCTCTTTAGTTCAAACGGACTCGATCCGTGGATGGAGTCTCCCGCCACGCTGTGGCTTCTTCACTGGCAGTTCGCGGCATATCACAAGAGAACAACATGGTTCTGGGCATTCAGTCATTATCCCGCCATTACGTTTGAGCGGGACGGCTTCATCCGAAAGCTCAACCGCTTTTCAAAAGACCGCGGATGGCCAAGCGCGGCGGAAACCACGCTCAAGAATGACGTTGCCTGCTTCATTCGCACCTATGTAGCGCGTCAGCCATCTGGAAAGACCGGCCACGACGACGCCCTTGAGTCGCCGCTGACTGAATTGGGGCTCATCAAGGCGATAGGCAAGAACGACGGCTTTCGTTTTGTGCGTGGCCCCAAATCGACCCTGAGCGACGGCGTTTTCGCCTATGCCCTTGTTGATTTCTGGTCGCGCTTCTATGCCAATGCCGCCACCTTGTCCTTCGAAGCCATCGCACAAGCGCCGGGTAGTCCGGGACGGGTGTTTCAATTCGAAGAGAACGACGTGGCGGATCGTCTTGCCGTGCTCGACGATGTCACGGACGGCGCGCTCCGGTGGTCGGAGACCGCCGGTCTGAAACAGGTTGTCCGCAGCGTTGAGATCAGCGAAGACGCGGCACGGTCCTGGTTGGCTGACGACTACGCTTCGCGTGTCGGAAGGGAGGCCGCCTGATGCTTCTAGAAGACCGTGTTCGGATTGCCCGCCGCTTTCTAAGATCGGTTCGAATCGATTCCGATTACGGTGACGCCAGCGCGCTGGAAGGCTTTGTCTGCCCGCAGTCCTCCGCGGACGTTCTCACGACAATGGCTCGTCATGTGGCGGAGACGGGACAGGGGGCGTTCACCTGGACCGGCCCTTATGGCAGCGGCAAGTCGAGTCTTGCCGTTGCGCTTGCGGCGCTGTTGAACGGCGACGCCGGGTTGCAGAAACAGGCAAAGAAGGTTTTCGGACAGGGCCTGACAAACACCATCTGGAAGGCTCTGCCGACTGGCACGAAGGGTTGGCGCATCCTTCCCGTCGTTGGCAGGCGGGCCGATCCCGTCACGGTTATCGGCGAAGCTGTCAAAAAGGCCGGACTGGTGTTGCGGGTGCCACGCGGCGGCTGGACCGAGAGTAACCTGATAGCGACGCTCACTGATGCCGCTGCATGCAAGCCCAAGACGCATGGCGGAGTTGTCCTCTTCATCGACGAGATGGGCAAGTTCCTCGAAGCCGCCGCACAGGATGGCTCTGACATTTATATCCTTCAGCAGCTCGCAGAGGCGGCGTCGCGCAGTAACGGGCGTTTCCTGATCGTCGGCGTGCTGCATCAGGCTTTTGAAGAGTATGCGCATCGGCTGTCGCACGAGATGCGAGACGAATGGGCGAAGATTCAGGGGCGGTTTATCGATCTCGTCGTGGATACGGCGGGGGAAGAGCAAATCGACCTGATCTCACGCGCGATAGAGAGTGATCGTGTCGCGAAAAAGCCGGGCGCTCTCGCGTCTTCAGTCGCCGCATTCGCGCGTCGCGACCGGCCCCTCGAGGATGCTTCGCGGCTGGCTTACATGCTTGAGGCCTGCTGGCCCTTGCACCCGGTCGTCGCCTCGTTGCTCGGTCCCATTTCGCGACGGCGTTTCGGCCAGAACCAACGCAGTATTTTCGGTTTTCTCAATTCATCGGAGCCACATGGTTTTCAGGACTTTCTGAGCCATACCCAGGACGACCAGCTTTACGGACCCGATCGGCTCTGGGATTACCTGCGCGCCAATCTGGAACCGTCCATTCTGGCATCGCCCGACGGACACCGATGGGCGCTGGCGGCTGAGGCCCTGGAACGCTGTGAAACACTTGGCGGCGACGCGCTGCATGTCAGGTTGCTCAAGACAATCGCCGTTATCGACCTGTTCAAGGAACGCTCGGGACTCCTCCCGAATTCCGAGTTGTTGCGATCCTGTTTATCGGACGCGTCGACAAAGGCGATTGAGAAGGCGCTTTCCGACCTCGACGGCTGGTCGCTCACGATATTCAAGAAGTTTCTCGACGCCCGCTCCATTTTCGCCGGGAGTGACTTCGATATCGAGCGGGCCGTTCGAACGGCGCTCGATGAAATAGACGAGATCGACTTCGAGCTCTTGAAATCGCTTGCCGGTCTTCAGCCGATCCTCGCCAAGCGCCACTACCATGAAACCGGGGCGATGCGCTGGTTCGATGTGAACATCGTGCCGGTGAGCGGCATTGTCGAGTTCGCCTCCGGTTTTACGCCAAAGAACGGCGCCATCGGGCAATTCCTTCTCGCAATTCCGACGGATGGAGAAAAAGAGGGACGGGCCGAAAAGCTTTGCCGGGAAGCGGCCTCCCACAGTGGCAAGGACAAGGGCGATATCGTCGTCGGCATTTCCAAACAGTCATGGGCCGTTGTGCCGTTGGCGCGGGAACTGATCGCGCTGGAAAACGTCAGCAACGATCACCCTGAACTTGCCGGTGACTCCGTTGCGCGGCTGGAAGTTTCGGCGCGTCTCGCGGCATTGCAGGCGCTTTTGGAAACCGAGCTGCATAAAGCATTCGATAACGCTTTGTGGTTTCGCAAAAAACATCACAAGAAGCGGCTGCAACAGGCCGACCTGAACGGCATCGCCTCGGAACTGGCGGATCGCCGCTTCCCTGAATCGCCGCGTCTCCATAATGAATTGCTCAACCGGCAGCAGCCATCGGGCAGCGCCATAATGGCGCAGAACAAGTTGCTGCACCACATGGTCGTCAAGGAGGGTGAAGTACGGCTTGGTATCGACGGCTTCCCGGCCGAAGGCGGATTGTTTGCCTCGATCCTGGAAAAGACCGGACTCTATGTTCTACAGGGTAAAACTTTCAGATTTGTTTCGCCGGTGACAGGTGACGATCCGTGCCATCTGGCTCCTATGTGGCAGGCCGCGTTCGAGCATGTAAGAGAGAATGCCCACCGGACCGTCACCGTTTCGGAGCTTTTCGAGCTGTGGCGCGAACCGCCATTCGGTATCAAGGACGGCTTGATGCCTCTTCTCGCCGTCGCCTTTATCCAGTCTCAACGCGACAAGCTTGCCGTTTATCGCGAAGGTATTTTTAGGGTTCGTTTTGACGACGTGGATGCCGACTACCTCGCAAAGGACGCATCCATAATCCAGTTACGCTGGATGGATCTGACGGATATCGCGCGGCGTCTTCTGTCCGATATGGCGGAAGTCGTTCGCGATCTTGATCGGACTAACGAGCTTGTGCATCTAGAGCCCATAGATGTCGGCCGCGGGTTGATGTCGATTTTCGAGCAGTTGCCGCAATGGACTTCGCGGACGATGAGGTTGTCGGCCAACGCGGCGCGTATTCGCGATCTGTTCAAACGCGCACACGATCCGAACCGGTTCCTGTTCGACGACATTCCCGGAACCCTCGGAGAGGATGTGGCCCTCGAGACGGATGCCGACTTGCGCCGGGTGATTGAGAGCGTTCGCGAAGGGCTCGAAGAGCTGGTGCAGGCCTATCCGTCGATGCTGCACCGCATGTGCGACCTAATGCTCGCCGAGTTGCAGGTTCCGAATATTTCTCCGCAGTCTCTCGCGGAACTGCGTGACCGGGCCGAGAACATCAGGCAGCTTGCCGGGGATTTTCGGCTCGACGCTTTCGTCGGTCGGTTGGCCCGGTTCGACGGTTCCGACGAGAGTTTCGAGGGTATTGCGAGCCTGGCCGCGAACAAGCCGCCGCGCGACTGGGTCGATCCCGATCTCGACCAGGCAGCGATCGAGCTTGCAGATATGGCACAGAAATTCCTTCGCGCGGAAACTTATGCGCGCGTGAAAGGCCGTCCTGACAAGCGTCACGCCATGGCCGTCGTCATCGGCACGAACGGGCGGCCTGCGCCGATGCTTGAGGAGTTTGATGTCGCGGACTCTGATCGTGACGCCGTGAACGCGCTCATAGAACGTGTCGAAGCAGCGCTCGATGAGTCCGACACCAGCCGGAGCAGTATAATTCTTGCGGCGTTGGCGGAACTCAGCACGCGCTACATGCAGGACGCCCTCGCCCCCAAGGCGAATGGGAAACGAAAGGCGGCGCATCATGAGTGATGAAATAACGAACCGCCACCATCTCTGCTATACACAGAACTTCGAGCAAGCCCGAAGCTTGAATACACAGATGAACCACGTCCCTGTACTGGCTATGACGCTTACTGGGGGGTTGTGGTTCGGTGCTGGAGTTACAAAAGATCTTCCTGAGGAAATCAGATTTGCGCTTCTAATATTTGCCGGCTTTTGCAACCTGTCCCTCATCTTCGCCGTTTTGCGCATCCGAGACGTTTTGGAAAGCTATCTAGAGAAACTTAAAGAGTTTAACCCAGACAGCTTTGCCTCCGGAGAACCCAAAAATCCCAAACTACCGTGGTTGGGGTCCTATAGCATGATATTGATCTACTGCGCTTTAATGCTGATAGGGTCATTATTTTCATTCGTTGGCGCTTTCTGGATTTTCTGGCCATTCGAGTCAGCCCGCTGGATTGGCATCATACTGCTGCTCGCTCTTCTCACGGCCATATACCTAACATTATTCAGCCGCAGCACGGCTGCGTCGAAACATGCGGAAAGCTGATATGCATACGCCGCATCTTGCCTCTCCGATTGAAGAAGAAAAAGCGACAAGCGAATACTATGAACGCAACGCGCAGACGTATTTTGCGACGACGCTACGCGTTGACATGTCTGCCCTATACAGCCGCTTTCTAAGGCATGTCGCGCACGGTGGGCGGATACTGGACGCCGGAAGCGGATCCGGACGCGATACGCTCGCATTTCTCCAGCGCGGCTATGAGGTCGAAGCGTTTGACGCGTCTCCTGCGCTTTGCACACTGAGCACGCAGTTGACCGGTGTTGAAGCCCAAGTTCTCCGTTTTCAGGACTTTGACAGTCCGCCCCGACACGACGGGATTTGGGCATGCGCATCATTACTACATGTGCCGAAAGACGAGTTGAGGGATGCTGTCAGTCGATTGATCGGAGCGCTCAAACCGGGTGGCGCATTGTATGTATCGTTCAAGCATGGCGCTGAGGAGCGCATCTCCACTGACGGGCGTTTTTTTCTGGATCTGAACGCGGAGTCTTTACGTCAGCTCTTTGCGGACTTTCCGAATATGACGCTAGCAGAGGTGTGGCTCTCGGTTGGTGAGGGGAGGCATCAGGGAAAGGACGAGTGGCTAAATGCGATAGCCCTGAAGGCACCTGAGAGGGGCGACCAATGACCATACAACCGTCGTCGGAAATGCACGTACTTGGTCTATCCGGCGGGCGCGACAGCGCGGCGCTTGCCGTCTACATGCGGCAGCATCATCCCGACCTCGATATCGAGTATTTTTTCACCGACACTGGCAAGGAGCTGCCGGAGGTTTACGAATATCTCGGGCGTCTGGAGGGATTTCTCGGACAGCCGATACTGCGGCTGAACCCCGACCGCGACTTCGATTTCTGGCTCAAGCAGTACAATGATTTCCTGCCGTCCGCGCAGACGCGCTGGTGTACCCGCCAGCTCAAGCTTCGCCCGTTCGAGCACTGGCTTCGCCCGATGCTCGACGATGGTATGACGGTTTACAGCTATGTTGCGATCCGCAGCGACGAGGAATACCGCGAAGGCTATTCCTCGAAGCACGACAAGCTCATCGTCAGGCTGCCGTTCAAGGAAGCCGGAATCGATAAGGCCGGCGTCCTCGATGTCCTGAAAGGGGCCGGGCTCGGCTTGCCGAAATACTACGAGTGGCGAACGCGCAGCGGCTGCACCTTCTGTTTTTTCCAGCAGAAAATCGAATGGGTGCGGCTGAAGGAGCAACACCCGGACGCATTCGAAGAGGCCAAGGCGTATGAGAAGGACGCAGTGGAACACGGTTCTCCTTTTACCTGGAGCCAGGGCGAATCGCTCGAAGAGCTGGAACAGCCCGAGCGTGTCGCACAGATCAGGCAGGAACACGAACAACGGCTTGCGCGCATGAAGTCGAAGGTTCAGCCGAACCCGCTCAGGTCGGATAGCGAGCCACTGGATATCGACGATTTGTACGGCAAGGCGAAAGTCTGTCTGGCATGTCACAAGTAACACAGGCGGGGGCACCGACGGTTGGACCTGGACTCCTTGATAGATTTTGCGAACGAGGCAACCGAGGAAATCGCCAAGTACACGGTGCCCGTCACTTTGTCGCCAGAAAAGATGATGGCGAATGAGCACGTAATCGAGGCCCTTACGTGGGACTCCATCAGCTACGGCGACGAAGAACTGGAAAGGGTTCCTGCTGACAAACGAGGCATCTACGCCTTCGCGGTTTGCAGGAATAATGACGTTCTTCCGCCCCATGGATACGTACTTTACATCGGAATCGCGGGGCGCGATTCCGAACGCGCCCTGAGAGATCGGTATAAGGACTACCTTAATGCCAGAAAGGTCAAGAAACGCGCCCGCATCGCGCGGATGATCGGAACCTGGCATCCGGTGTTGCGGTTTTACTTCGCCCCCATTGACGATGACGTTTCCTCAGAGCCCGTCCGGAAGGTTATTGAATCCGGTGAATCCGTTGTGATTCTATGCCGCGCCAGAGGAAATGGGAGCGGACAGAATGTGGACGACGGAAACCC
>NZ_NYWI01000082.1:0-24609 GCF_002684955.1 Tistrella sp.
CCTTCATGCCGAGGTGCGATACAGCAATCTCGGTATGTGGTTGGGCGCTGGCGTTCTGACCTTCGTTCTGATCGCAGCCTGCTTCTGTGCCTATATAGGACGTGGCGAGGTTGCGATCGCGATCGCAGGGTTGGGTGTAGCGGGTGTGGTCAGTGCGTTCATTCGGGGAAAAGAATCGCACCGTTCGGATCAAAACGAAAAACCCTGATCAATATCATTGCACTGACAGAGATGGTCGTGCTTGCTGCACCGGAGGGCGGTTCCCCGTAGGAGCCGCCCTTTCTGATGTCGCCGTGACTTTCAGACGCCGGGCTGATTTTCTGTTGCCCAGGGCATGACGTGGCCCAATTCCAGACGCAGCAGATAGGCCGGCAGCATGTGGAGCGGAAAGCCTTCGGCTTCGAGTTGCTTCGGATCTGCCGTCTCTGAACGGACGATCTGAGCGTCGACGATGTACGCAGGCGGCCCACAACGCGCTCCCCGGCGGCCTCGGCGGACCAATGTCGTGAGGTGCCGGTTTGCAAGTACTCGGATGGGGAAGGGCAGGCTTGCTGGTTTCTCACCATCCATGAAGAGGCCGTATCCGTCCTTCACGACACCATGCAGGCGCCTGTCAGATGCGTCATAGCCAGCATGGACTTCCACAGGACCAAGAGGAAGATAGGTATGGATTCGCTTGGCGATGTTGACCTCGAAATCGCCAATATAGTCGGCCTGCAGGTCCAGAGAACGAGTGTGATGGGTCATGGATCATTCCTGATCAATGGATTGAGGATGAAGGACGGGGCGGAAGAGCACCTCCTCCTTAATGGGCGGGGGGCTTATTGGCTTTATTAATGCAACAATATTCAATTATAAGTAGGGTAAAACCCATTGCGATCCGTTGAAAAACCCGGACAGCAGAAACCGCCCGGGCCTTCTTCATCTCTGAACGATATTGATCTCACCTGGCGAGATGGCGTGATCCTCACGCCGCCATCGCCAGACACCGCTCGGCGCAATGGCGGCAGGCTGCGGCGCAGACCTCCATGCCGTCCAGGTCGTTGCAGCTGCGGGCGCATTCCTGGCAGATCTCGGCGCATTCGCGGCAGACATGGCGGTGGTGGCGGGTGCCGGTCAGCATGAAATGGGCCGAGGTGCGGCAGATTTCCGCGCAGGCCATCATCAGGCGGAAATGTTCCGGTTCAGTGTGGCGGCCGCCGCTTTCCAGGCAATGGCCCATCGCCGTGCCCAGGCAGGACTGGTAGCAGGCGGGACAGGCATCGATGCAGCGCTGCATCTCAGGCGTGATCCGGGTCATCGGCGTGCTCCGTTGCAGGTTGCGGTTCGCAAGGAGCAACCTGTGGCACGGCCCTGTGTTCCGGGATCACCGCGACCGGATCACCGCCAGACCGGCAGCTCCGCCGTCAGCCGGGTCAGCAGATGGTCGAGCTGGGCGCGCTCCTCGGGGCTCAACACTGCCAGCATTTCGGCCTCGCGGGCCTGGAACAGCGGCATCAGCCGGGCATAGAGGGCGCGGCCGCTCTCGGTCAGGTGGAGGAGCGCCCGGCGGGCATCGTCCGGATCGGGGCCACGGGTGATCAGGCCCTTGGCTTCCAGCAGGGCGGCGCCGCGGCTGACATTGTTGCGCGGCTGTTCGGTGAAATCGCAGATGTCGCGTGGGTTCAGCCCGTCCTGGTGGCTGAGACAGATCAGGATCGTCCATTCCGGACGGGTCAGCCCGTGTTCCTGCTCGATCCGGCGCAGCAGCGGTGCCCGGTAGAAATTGGTCAGGAAAGCCAGGCGATAGGCCTGGCGGATCGGCACGGTGTCGAACAGGCCGAAGAGTTTCAGATCGCGGACGAGGGGAACCGTCTCCTCCATGTCGGCGGGGGTCTTCGACGGACGGGGCAAGGGCGGGCCTCCTGGTGGCAGCCTGGTCTGGCGGGGGTTTACAATTCGTCCCATATGGGAGGATTATGCTCCCCATGGCATCAGCGCTCCGCACGATAGCAGATCGGCGACCCGGCGCGAGATGCCCGACCACACAAGCCGAGCACACAAGAACGGGCCGGGCCTCTGCGCCCTGAAGCCCGCGGCGCCATGGCGCCGGAGCGGGAGGAAACCAGATGCGGAACAAGAGCAAGGCGGCCGGCGGCCGCCTGGCGGTGGTCCTGGCCGTGGTGGCGGGACTGACGGCCGTGGCCGGGCAGGCCGCGGCGGATGAGATGAAGCCGATCCGGATCGGCGTGCTGACCGACCTCGGCGGTGTTACCGCCGATGCGACCGGCAAGGGCTCGGTCGAGGCGGCGCGGCTGGCGGTCGAAGACATGGGCGGCAAGGTTGCCGGCCGCCCGGTCGAGGTGATCTCGGCCGACCATCAGCACAAGACCGATCTCGGCTCGTCGATCGCGCGTGAATGGTTCGATCAGGCCGGCGTCGACGTGATCGTCGACGTGCCCAATTCGGCCGTGGCGCTGGCGGTGCAGGAAATCGCCCGCGAAAAGAAAAAAATGGTGCTGTTCTCGGGCGCCGGCACCCCGGCGCTGACCGGCAAGTCCTGCTCGCCCTATGGCGTGCACTGGACCTACGACACCTATGCCCTGTCGAAGGGCACGGCCGGCGCGGTGGTGAAGGCCGGCGGCGACAGCTGGTTCATGATCGCCTCGGATTACGCCTTCGGCCATCAGCTCGCCCGCGATGCAGCCGCCGTTGTCACCGGCGCCGGCGGCCAGGTGGTGGGCGAGGTGTTTCATCCGCTGGCCACGCCCGATTTCTCGTCCTACCTGCTGCAGGCCCAGGCCTCGGGGGCGAAGGTGGTGGGCATCGCCAATGCCGGCGGCGATACGATCAACACCATCAAACAGGCCGGCGAATTCGGCCTGGTCGCGGGCGGCCAGAAGCTGGCGGCCCTGATCCTGATGCTGTCGGATATCCACGGGCTGGGTCTGCAGGCGGCGCAGGGCACCTATCTCACCACGCCGTCCTACTGGGATGTCGACGATCGCGCGCGGGCGCTGTCGAAACGTTATATGGAGCGGGTGGGCGCCATGCCCGGCATGCTTCAGGCCGGCGTTTATGGCGAGGTGCTGCACTATCTGAAGGCGGTGGATGCCGTGGGCGGCACCGATGCCGATGCGGTTTCGGCCAAGATGCGTGCGCTGCCGATCGACGATCCCTACAGCCGCAATGCCCGGCTGCGCGAAGATGGCCGGGTGGTGCGCGACATGTATCTGGCCCGGGTGAAGGCGCCGGCCGAATCCAAGGGGCCCTGGGACTATCTCGACATCGTGGCGACCATTCCCGGCGACCAGCTGGTCTGGCCGCTGTCGGAAAGCACCTGCCCGCTGGTGGCGAAGTGACCGAGGCCCGAGGCCACGAGATGGATCTCGCCTGCTTCCGCAGCTTTCGCTGCGGCGGCGGGCGGGTCGTCACCCGGGATGCAGCACCCGAGCGGATCAATTTCTCGGCCGACACGCCCGATTTCGTGCACGACCCCAATGGCGCGGTCTTCGCCGATCAGGCCTATGTCCAGAGTTTCGTGCCCCGCAACGCCCGGCCCGGTGCGCTGCCGCTGGTGCTGGTCCACGGCGGCGCGCTGACCGGATCGATGTGGGAGACGACGCCCGACGGTCGGCCCGGCTGGTTGACCCGTTTCGTTCAGGCGGGGTTCACCACCCATGTCGTCGACGGGGTGGAGCGCGGCCGCGCCGGGTGGTGTGCGGTGGAGGGGCACTGGGCCGGCCGTGCGATCATGCGCACCGACGAACAGGCCTGGACGCTTTACCGGCTGGGGCCTGCGGCGGACATGGCGGCGCGGCGCCCCTTTCCGGGGCAGCGTTTCCCGATGACGGGCTTCGATGATCTTTGCCGCAACCATGTGCCGCGCTGGCTGTCGACGGCACCGCAGGCCCTGGCAGCGTTGATCGCGGTCATCGAGACCGTCGGCCCCTGCATCCTGGTCGGGCACAGCCAAGGCGGCTGGTTCACCCATGCCGCGGCGGCGGCCAGACCGGATCTCGTCCGCGGCTGCATCGGCATCGAGCCCTCGGGGATGCCGGTGCTGCCCCAAGACTGGTCGCCCCTGGGCCCCGACGGCCGGCCGCAGCGGCGCTTGCTGATGCTGGGCGATTTCGTCGACGAGACGCCGTTCTGGTCGGATCTGGCTGCCACCACCCGCAGCCATGTGGATCAATTGAGGGCGGCCGGGGTGGAGGCGAGCCTGATGGACCTGCCGGCCATGGGCATCCGCGGCAATTCGCACATGCCGATGATGGATGACAATTCCGATGCGCTCGCCGATCTGCTGATCGGCTGGATCATCGCCTGAGACCAGGCGGCGCAATCTCCGGGTGAATGCCCCGGCAGGAATTTGTGCGCTGCGATGCGACGATATGTTGCGGCGCACAAAAATTCTTCTTTCATTTCAAGGACCTGTATCAGATCTCACCCCGACCAAGGTCGGGGCTGCGTCCTTCGGCCGCGCGGCGCATCGTTCCATCATCGACCGGCCTGACGGGCGATGGGGAAGATCGAAGCATCCGGGTCCGCGGGAACGGCCCTGCTTCAGGATCGGCGTCAGGCAGCGTCTTCCAACGTAGAAAACGTCTGAGCAACGCCACGTTGCAGGGAGGATATATGGCCAACATATCCATGGCGGATACGGGCAAGGCCGCACCCATGACCAGCAAGGAGAAGAAGGTTATCTTCGCCTCCTCGCTGGGGACCGTGTTCGAGTGGTACGATTTCTATCTCTATGGCTCGCTCGCCGCGATCATCGCCAAACAGTTCTTTTCGGGCGTGAACGAGACGGCGGCCTACATCTTCGCGCTGCTCGCCTTCGCCGCCGGCTTCGCCGTGCGTCCCTTCGGTGCGCTGGTCTTCGGCCGCCTGGGCGACATGATCGGCCGCAAATACACCTTCCTCGTCACCATCCTGATCATGGGCGCCTCGACCTTCATCGTGGGCATCCTGCCGAATTACGCCACCATCGGCATCGCCGCACCGGTGATCCTGATCATCCTGCGCCTGCTGCAGGGCCTGGCGCTGGGCGGCGAATACGGCGGTGCGGCGACCTATGTCGCCGAACATGCCCCGAATGGCCGCCGCGGTGCCTATACCGCCTGGATTCAGACCACGGCGACGCTGGGCCTGTTCCTGTCGCTGCTGGTCATTCTGGGCTGCCGCGTGTCGATGTCGGCCGAGGCCTTCGAAAGCTGGGGCTGGCGCATTCCTTTCGTGATCTCGATCGTGCTGCTCGGCGTGTCGGTCTGGATCCGGATGATGCTGAACGAAAGCCCGGTCTTCCAGAAGATGAAGGAAGAGGGCAAGCATTCGAAGGCGCCGCTGACCGAGGCCTTCGGCAACTGGAAGAACCTCAAGATCGTCCTGCTGGCGCTGTTCGGCCTGGTCGCCGGTCAGGCGGTGGTCTGGTACACCGGCCAGTTCTATGCCCTGTTCTTCCTGCAGCAGACCCTGAAGATCGATCCCCAGGACGCCAACCTGATGATCGCGGCCGCTCTGCTGCTCGGCACGCCCTTCTTCGTGATCTTCGGCAGCCTGTCGGACCGCATTGGCCGTAAGCCGATCATCATGGTCGGCCTGGCGCTGGCGATCGTGACCTATTTCCCGATCTTCAAGGGCCTGACCCATTACGGCAACCCGGCGCTGGAACAGGCCGTGGCCAGCGCACCGATCGTGGTCTATGCCGATCCCGAGACCTGCAACTTCCAGTTCAACCCGGTCGGCACGTCCAAATTCACCAGCAGCTGCGACATCGCCAAGTCGGCCCTGGTGAAGAAGGGCGCGCCCTATAGCAACGAGGCCGCCCCCGCCGGCACCATCGCCCAGATCCGCGTCGGCGATGTGGTGATCGACAGCTACGATGCATCGGGCGCCGGGGGCAAGACCGAGGTCAACCTGCATGGCGGCGGCAGCCACGCCGCCCCGGTCGACCCGCAGTCCGCCGGCGCCGCCTTCAACAAGGCGCTTGGCGATGCCATGACCGCGGCCGGCTACCCCGCCAAGGCCGATCCGGCCCGGGTCAACCATGTGATGCTGATCGTGCTGCTGACCGTGCTGGTCATCTACGTGACCATGGTCTATGGCCCGATCGCGGCGATGCTGGTCGAGATGTTCCCGACCCGGATCCGCTATACCTCGATGTCGCTGCCCTATCACATCGGCAATGGCTGGTTCGGCGGCTTCCTGCCCACCACCAGCTTCGCCATCGTGGCCGCCACCGGCGACATCTATTCGGGCCTCTGGTACCCGATCGTGATCGCGGCGGCGACCCTGGTGATCGGCGTGCTCTTCGTCCGGGACACGAAGTCTGTGGACATCTACCAGCACGATTGAGCGACGCAACATACAGCCCAAGGGTGCGTGCTGCACCCGCGAATGGGGTATCATGGAACGGGCAGCTTCGGCTGTCCGTTTCAATTCATATGCAGACCGGCCTTGCGTCGGACAGAAACTTGCGCATGATCCTGCCTCATAAGGGTACGGCCAACGCAGCCGGATGCCCGGGACCCGAGGGGAGGGCGGGACATGTCGTATCGGATCCTGATCGCCGACGATCATCCGCTGATGCGGGCGGCACTCTGCCAGGCGGTGGCCGACAGCCTGCCCGGGGCGGAGACCATCCAGGCTTCGGAATTTTCGGGAGTCGAAACGGTGCTGGCCCGGGATGACGGCATCGACTGCGTGCTGCTGGACCTGCACATGCCGGGTATGAACGGGCTGATCGGCCTTGTGCTGCTGCGCAACGAACATCCGGCAATTCCGGTGATCGTGGTCTCGGCGATGGAGGATGCGGCCACCATCCGCCGGGCGATGCAGTACGGCGCCTCGGGCTTCGTGCCGAAATCGGCGCCGGTCGACCGGCTGGGTGCCGCGATCCGTGCGGTGATCGAGGGCCAGATCTGGCAGCCGGACACCGACGAGGCCGACACGGCCGAGGATGTCGACGTCGCCGACCGCATCGCCGGCCTGACCCCCCAGCAGCTGCGCGTGCTGGCCGGCATTGCCGAAGGCAAGCTCAACAAGCAGATCGCCTATGAAATGGGCGTGGTCGAGACCACGGTGAAGGCCCATGTGACGGTGATCCTGCGCCGCCTGGGCGTGGTGAGCCGCACCCAGGCCGCCATCCTGGCCGGCCGGCTGGCGCTGCATGCGGCGGCAGAGGCCGAGACCGCCAGCGGTTGAACAATCGGTACATGCAGGCGCAGGAATGGATATCGATGAAATCGTTGTCGCCATCGAATGGGTGGAGGACTACGTCCAGATTGTGACGGACATATCCCGTCTCAATCTATGTAATCCCTATGAAATTATGGGCGGCGTTTCGCTCGCCAATATCATTGGTTGGAGACTCTCGCGGATATGTTCTGATAAAGAATATGTTCATGTCATTGCAGATAAGGGATATATAAGGGTAAGTCTGGATCCGGATCTCTATAGCGGCCCAGAGGCATTCTATTATGCCAGAAATGGGGGTGGTGGGTTCTTTTCCGCTTGATCATTCCGCCGCTGCATCCGGATCGGCGGCCCGGCTTCTTCCCTTCGCAACCATATGCGCGATCAGCGCCCTGAGTGCGCCCGGGCGCAGCGGCTTGTAGGCGATGCGGCAGTCGGCCGCCTCGGCCGCACGCCGGACGGTGTCGCTGCGGTCGGCGGTGATGACGGCGGCGGGGAGGGTGGCGCCGAAACGGGTGCGCAGGCCGGCGAGCACGTCGAGCCCGCTCAGGCCGTGATCGAGGTGATAATCGGTCAGCACGATGTCGGGGCGGCGGTCGCCGAGGGCCGAGAGCGCCGCCTCGGCCGTGGTGCCCCAGACCACCTCGCAGGACCAGCCGCCGAGCAGGGCGGTCATGGCTTCCGCGATCGCGGGCTCGTTTTCGATGCACAGCACCAGCGTACCGTCGAAGCCGCCGCCGCGGGTCTCTGGTGCCACGCGCCGCGCCAGGGCGCGGCTTTCGCTCACCGGCAGCTCTACAGAGAAGCAGCTGCCGCGGCCGGGGGTGGAGCGGAGCCCGACCCGGTGGCCGAGGATCGCCGCCAGCCGCTCGACGATCGACAGGCCCAGCCCCAGCCCCTTGTCGCGGTCCCCCGGCCCGCCATCGAGCTGGCGGAATTCCTGGAAGATCTCGGCCTGTTTTTCGGCCGGGATCCCGGGGCCGGTGTCGTGGACCTCGATCCGCAGCCGGTCGCCCAGCCGCCGGCAACCGACCAGAACCCGGCCACTGCGGGTATAGCGCAGCGCATTGCCGATCAGGTTCTGCAAAATCCGGCGCAGCAGCACGGCATCGGTTTCGACGGTCACCGAGCAGGGCACGTGCACCAGTTTCAGCCCGTGGCGGGCGGCGACCACCGCCATTTCGCCCATCAGCGGCCGCAGCACCTCGTCGACCACCACCGCGCCGCGGCTGGGCTTGACCACGCCGGTGTCGAGCCGGGTGATGTCGAGCAGGTCGCCCAGCAGTTGTTCGACCGAGCGGAGCGCCGCATCGGCCTGGCCGACCAGCGGGTCGTTGCTGCGGTCGCGGGCGGCGGAAATGAACAGCCGGGCGGCGTGCAGGGGCTGCAGCAGATCGTGGCTGACCGCCGCCAGCAGGCGGGTCTTGGCACGGTTGGCCCGGTCGGCCTCGGCCTTGGCATCGGCAAGATCGGCGGTGCGTTCGGCGATGCCGCGCTCCAGCCCCTCATTGGCTTCGCGCAGCGCTTCGGCCGCGCGGTGACGCTCGGTCACATCGTTGAAAACGGCGACGAAACCGCCATCGGGCAGCGGGTTGGAGGTAACCTCCAGCACCGTGCCGTCGGGGCGGATCCGCTGATACATGTCGGGCCGGCCGCGCAGATCCGGGTCGGACCGGCGCAGCAGGGTGACGATCTCGCGGTCATGGCTGAACTCGCCACGGGCATGGAGATGGTCGACGATGTCGGACAAGGGCGTGCCGACGGTGATCAGGCTTTCCGGCACGTCGAGCATGTCGAGGAAGCGCCGGTTCCAGACCAGGATCCGGAAGTCGCGATCGAAGGCGCAGATGCCCTTGCCGACATTCTCGATGGTCGAGCGCAGCAGGGTGTGCTGATCCAGAATGGCGCGCGAGGCCTCGTCGATGATGCTGCGGGCATCGGAACGGGACAGACGTCGGTCTGCGAGCAGGCTGGCCACCACCACCCGGGCCGAGGCCGAGCCGATGGCGCCGGCCAGCAGCCATTCGGTCGCCTGCACCGCTTCCTGGTCGATGCGCAGCGGCGGCGCGGCGTCGAAGCCGTCGGTATGAGGGTTGCGGGCCTGGGCGAGGTCGGCAAAGGCGGCGTCGGCGCGGGTGCGGCCGACATAGCGTGCGGCCAGTTCGTGCAGATCGGCCAGGGTCGCGCCGCGCGGATGCACCCGCCGTTCGCCCAGCTCGTGGCGCATGGAGACGAAACGTTCCGCCTGCCGCGCCTCCAGATCTGACTGGCGGGTGAACCGCGACACCGCCAGCAGCACCACGAGATTGAGCGCCAGGCTGGCCAGCGCCCCGCCCGAGAGCACGTCCAGATCATGCACGCTGGTGATGTCGTCGATGCTGATCCAGCCGGGCCGCAACAGAAGATCGTGCAGCAGGCTGCCGGCGACCACACCGGCCTCGGCGAAGGACGGCAACAGCACGGTGGCGACCCAGGCGGCGAAGCCTGCGACCAGACCGGCGATGGCGCCGGCCTTGGTGACCTGGCGGAAGAACAGGCCGAGCAGCAGGGGCGGCGCGAATTGCGCGACGCCGGCAAAAGACACCAGGCCGAAGGTGACCAGCGGGAAGGTGCTGCCGAGCAGCAGGTAGTTGATATAGGCGAGCGCCAGGATGCCGATCACCGCCAGCCGGCGGGCCAGAAGCAGCATGCGGGTGGGGTTGTCCCTGAGCCGGCGGGAGCCGGGGCGCAGCGCCATCAGCGCCGGCACGATCAGATCGTTGCAGACCATGGTGCTGAGGGCGACCGCGCCGACCACGATCATGCCGGTGGCGGCCGACAGCCCGCCGATGAAGGCGAGCAGGGCGAGGCCCGGCTCTCCCATCGCCAGCGGCACGGTCACCAGGAAGGTGTCGGCATTCATGTCGGCGCCGGCGAAGAGCAGCAGGCCGGCCATGGCGACCGGCACCACGAACAGGTTGATCGCGATCAGATAGGCCGGGAACAGCCAGGCCGCGGTGCGGATGTCGCCGACATGGGGATTCTCCACAACCGCGACATGAAACTGGCGCGGCAGGCAGAGGATGGCGAAGCCCGACAGAAGGGTCATCGCCCACCAGCTGAGCCCGAGCCGCGGTTCCAGCATATGGGCGAGCGCCGGGTCGGCAAGCGCGGTGCCGACCAGAGAGACCGGCCCGCCCGCCACCACCACGGTGATCGCGGCGCCGACGATCAGGGCGGCGGCCAGCTTGACCAGGGATTCGGCCGAAATCGCGCTCATCAGCCCGGGGTGATGCTCGTTGGCATGGATGGTGCGCACGCCGAAGAGAATGGCGAAGGCGGCCATGATCACGGTGACCAGCAGGGTGGTCCGCCCGGGCAGGTCGGGCATGACCGTGCCGGCGAAGGGGTTGCCGGCCAGGGCCTCGAAACTGATGGTGATCGCCTTGAGCTGCAGGGCGAAATAGGGCAGCACCACGACCACCGCGATCGCGGTGACCAGCGCCGCCAGCACCCGGCTTTTGCCGTAACGCGCCGAGATGAAATCGGAAATCGACACGACGTTCTCGGCCTTGGCCACCCGTACCATCTTGGCGAGGACCGGCCAGCCGAGACCGATCATCAGGATCGGGCCGACATAGATCGACAGGAAATCGAAGCCGCCGGTGGCCGCGCGGCCGATGGCGCCATAGAAGGTCCACGAGGTGCAGTAGACCGCAAGGCTGAGGGCGTAGAGCAGGGGCGCGCGACGTGCGGCCGTGCCGCCGCGGCGCTCCGCCACCCGATCGCCCTGCCAGGCGATGGCGAACAGGACGGCGAGATAGCCCAGCGACAGGGCGAGCACGAGCCAGCTGTCCATGATCCGCCGCGGGCGGCCTCCTCCCCCTCACATATCCGGTCCGGCATCTGACGTCCGGGTTTATGGGGCAGTGTCCCGCGACCGCTGTCCGCGATCAAGCCTGCTACCGCCTTGCGGTCACCACCCGGTTGCGGCCGGCGGCCTTGGCGGCATAAAGCGCACGATCGGCCAGGGCGATCAGCTCGGCGCGGGCGATGTCGTCCCGGCCCGAGCCGGGCGGGCAGGGACCGAGCCCGATACTGATCGTGACCGGCGCCGGCAGATCCCGCAATCGGGCGATGTCGCAACGCAGCCGTTCCGCCAGCGCGTATCCGGCCTCGGGGTCGGTCTCGGGCAGCAGAACGGCAAACTCCTCGCCGCCATGACGGGCGACGATGCCGTTCTCGCCCAGGCTTCCGGTCATCGCGGCGGCGACCCGCGACAGGGCGGCATCCCCCGCCGGATGGCCGAAGCGATCGTTGAAGGCCTTGAAATGATCGATGTCGATCAGCAGCAGACACAGCGACCGGCCGGTGGCCGCGTGACGATCGAGCGCGTTTTCGAACTGCGCCATAAAGGCGCGCCGGTTGGCGAGACCGGTCAGCGGATCGGTGGCGGCCAGCCGCTCCAGCCGGTGATTGGCCTGCTCCACTTCGGTCTGGCGGCCATTCTTGCGGATATGGCGCTTCTCGATCCGATAGTCGGTGCGCTCGCCGCGCAGGACAGCCCGCAACAGGGCCAGATCGGACTGGAGATGATCGGGGTCCGTGATCTGCTGGAAATCGATCGCCAGCAGCTCGGTCTCGTCATATCCGCAGATCCGGCACAAGGCGCGGTTGACCTTGAGAAAGCGACCATCCGGGGCGACCAGGGCCATGCCGATCGGCGCCTGATCGAAGGCGGTGCCGAACAGCCGTGCCGCCGTATCCAGCCGCTTCTCGGCCAGCAGCCGGTCCCGTTCCGCAAGGTCCCGCTCGACGACCCGGCCGAGTGCGGTTGCCATCATCTCGAGGAATTCGACCTCGCCGCTGCCGAATCCCTCGGGCCGGGGTCGCGCGTCCATGAAGGCGAGCGTGCCATAGATCCGCTCTTTCACCCAGACCGGGGCGGCGATGTAGGCCCAGAATGCGCCGGCCGGTATCGATGAAGTCGGCATAGGCGATGTCCGGCGCGGCATGCGCCGTCACCAGCACGCGATGGAGTTCGCGCAGCCGCATCGCCTGGACGCCAGGTCGGTCTTCCGCGTCGGGGTTGACCCGTTTCACCACGGTCATCATCCTCCACAGACACCGTAACAAACGAAGCCTAACACGGCTGCGGTGAAAGATCCGTTCATGCGGGCCGATGCCATTCCGGCCGCATGCCTCAGAGGAGACCATCCATGAGTTTCGACGGCCGCATCGCCCTCGTTACCGGCGCCGGATCCGGCATCGGTGCCGCCATTGCCCGCCGGCTTGGCGCGGGCGGCGCCCGGGTCGCGCTTGCCGACCTGAAGGCGGATGCGGCCGAAGCCCTGGCAGCGGAGTTGCGCGATGCCGATGTCGAGGCGGCCGCCTTTGCCGTCGACGTGGCCGACCCCGATGCGGTGGCAGGTCTGGTCGCCGATGTCGTGACCCGCTTCGGCGGCCTGCATCTCGCGGTCAACAATGCCGGCATCGGCGGGGCCGAAGGACCGGTCGGGGACTACAGCATCGCCGGCTGGCGCCGGGTGATCGACGTCAACCTGAACGGGGTCTTCTATGCCATGCATGCCGAGATCCCGGCCATGCTGGCGGCCGGCGGCGGGGCCATCGTCAACATGGCCTCGATCCTGGGGCTGAACGGCTTTGCCGGATCGGCCGCCTATGTCGCCGCCAAGCATGGGGTGATCGGGCTGACCAAGACGGCGGCAGTCGAATATTCGGCGCAGGGCGTGCGGGTGAACGCGGTCTGCCCCGGCTTCATCGACACGCCGTTGATCGCCCATGTCGAGCCCGAGGCGCGCCGGCATCTGGTCAGGCAGCATCCGATCGGCCGGCTGGGCACGCCGGAGGAAGTGGCGGCGCTCGCCTGCTTCCTGCTGTCCGACGAGGCCGGCTTCGTCACCGGCAGCGCCCATCTGGTCGATGGCGGCTGGTCGGCGGTCTGACAAGGCTTTGGTTGGTCAGCTGCGGTGGATGGGATCGATCCACTTCACCGCTTCCGGCTTTTCCACCGGCTCGATGTCGAGATTGACCACCACCGGCTCCTGGTCCGAGCGCACGAGCACGCATTCCAGCGGCTCGTCGGCCGCGGCGTTGATTTCCTGGTGGGGCACATAGGGCGGCACATAGATGAAGTCGCCGGGCCCCGCCTCGGCGGTGAACTGCAGCCGGTCGCCCCAGCGCATGCGGGCGCGGCCGCGGACGACATAGATCACGCTTTCCAACGCGCCGTGATGATGGGCGCCGGTCTTGGCGTCGGGCTGGATGGTGACGGTGCCGGCCCAGATCTTGTTGGCACCGGTGCGGGCATTGTTGATGGCGGTGGCGCGCGACATGCCCGGCGTCTGGGCGGTGTTCGGGTCCAGCTGATCGCCGGCGATCACCTGCACGCCGGTATGGCGCCAGTCGTCGCCAGAGCCGTGATTCGGGCCGTGATCATGATCGTGGGGGGCGCTCATTCGTGCTGCCTTTCGTGAGGCGAGGGGAAACGGCGTCGGGATCACGGGATGGCGGCAAGGGCCGTATCTGCCCGGTCCCGATCGTGGACGGTGGCAAGGGCCGCCGCCGCATGGGCATGGGCCCTGATCGCGGCGGCGCGGGCGACATCGGCATCTGCCTCGTTCTGCGCATTGCGCACGATCGCCTCCAGCACCTGCAGCAGATGACAGGAAACCTCGACAGCATCGGCGCCGCAACGGGCGATGCGCATCAGGGCCCGATCGAGAACCAGATCCAGCGGCAGCGGCGGCAGCACCACATGGGCCGCACCGGGCCCCAGCCTTTCGGTATCGGCGGGGGCATCGGCATCGGCGGGCCGGGCGACCAGCCCGGTCAGCAGGGATTCCAGCCGGTCCAGGCAGATGATGGCCGTCTCCGGATCGTTGATGCCGGGCGACAGCGCCCGACAGGCGGTTTCGCACAGCAGTTCCAGGCAGAGCAGGGGGTCCTGTTCTTCGGTGCGGTCGCGGCCGATGTCGAAACAGCCGATCAGGATGTCGCGAAGGGCATCGTCGATCGGGCGGCCGTCATGGGTGCGGATCATCGCCATCGGCTTCTGCGGGTGCATGGCGGTGCCCGGCCTGTGGCAGATGATGACCGACAGCCGGTGCGCCTCGGCCGTGCCGGCCAGACGGGCAACGTCGATCAGACGCAGATGGCCGGTCAGGCGCGGATAGAGCGGCACCAGACCTGGCCCGCTCAGCGCCGGCATGGCCGCGGGCCTGAGGCGCAGGCCGTAGGCGGGGGATGCCCGATAGGTTTCGATCGCCTGGTCGCCGGTGCGGAAGATGCGATCGATCATGCTCGACAGCTTCAGCAGGTCGGCGATGTGGTGGAACCAGAGCACCATGCGGTAGAGGGCGAGGCAGAGCGTGAGCAGCCCGCCCGCGCCGATCAGCAGCCGCGCACCGTCGCCGTCGCGGCCGAGACCCAGAACCACCACGCCCGTCACCGCATAGACGAAGCCGCCGATGAAGGCGGCCAGCGCCCGATGGGTCATGCGGTCGGACATCAGCCCCGGCAGGGCCCTGGGTGAGGCCTGGCCGGCGGCGGCGTTCAGCACCACCATCAGCACCGACAGCGTGACGGTGGCGATGGTGAGCAGGCTGCCGCCGCCCATCTTCAGCAGTTCGACGATGGTGTCCTTGTCGGGAATCGGCAGATCGTCCATGCCCGACAGCAGCGGCCCGCCGATGATGGCAAGCACCACCCAGAAGCCCGCAAGTGCCGAGGCCAGGGCCGGCTGGAACCACAGCGTCTGGCGCAGCCGTGTCCAGATCCGCTGGCGCAGACCCTCCATCATCTTGCGGTTCCCGCCTCCGGTGCTGTCGTGCTGCCCGATGATAGCGCATCGCCCGGACATGGGAACAGGCGCACCGGCCGGTCGCGTGCGGCGGGTGCCAGATCGAACAGGCTGCGGCAGCTGCCGGCGATGCAGATCTCGTGCGGCCCGGTCATGGTGGAATTGGCGAGCGTCAGCGCATCCTGCGGCGGCAGATGCGGGGTGTAGACCCAGTGGCCGTCGATCAGCCGGGCATCATCGGGCGGTTCCATGCCGGCGCCGCTGCCCTCTATGGCAGCCTCTCCGGCATGCAGGCGGCCGTCCCGGCCGATGATCCAGTCCTCGCGCCAGCGGATGCGCTCCACCGAATGGGTCCAGGCGAGGGTGAAGCGATCGAGCGCGGCATCGGGATCGGCCGGCAGACGGGTGAGCGGCGGGCCGCCCGCGGCCAGTGCGATGCACAGGCCGAGGGCGGCAGCGGTGGTCATGATGCAGCACGCCGCGCCATGCGGCGGCGCAGCAGATGCTGGCCGACGACCAGGGCGGCGAGGGCGAGACCCAGTTCATCGGTGACCGGCAGGGCCGCAACCAGCATGAAGGCGGCGACGGCGGCGAGCAGCCGTTCCCACCAGGCAAGCGGCCCGGCCAGGAAGCCGATGCTGGCGGCCCCCCACAGCCCCATCGAGATCACCGCCTTGAGCACGATATAGCCGACCGCCGGCCAGTAGCCGATCGCCTGGGCCATCGGACCGCCATCCTGAAGCATCAGCGCCGGGGTGTAGACCGCCATGAACGGCACCACGAAACCGGCGATGGCGATGCGCAGACAGTTCACGCCGATCTTCAGCCCGCTGGCCTTGGCAATGGGCGAGGCCGCGAACGCCGCCAGCGCCACCGGTGGCGTCAGATCGGCCATGATGCCGAAATAGAACACGAACATGTGGCTGACGATCAGCGGCACGCCCAGTTCCAGCAGTGCCGGCCCCACCAGCGACGAGGTGATGATGTAGTTGGGGATGGTCGGAATGCCCATGCCCAGCACCAGGCAGGTGAGCATGGTCAGCACCAGCGACAGGAACAGGCTCTGATCGCCGACTTCGATGATCACCCGGGCGAAGTTGGTGGCGAGGCCGGTCAGGGTCATCACGCCGATGATCGTGCCGACCAGCGCGCAGGCGATGCCGACGCCCAGGGCATTGCGGGCGCCGTCGGCCAGGGCCTGGACCATCATGTCGACCGTGGAGCGGAGCCCCTTGATCGCCAGGCAGACCACCACCAGCGCCAGGATCACCACCGCGATGACGTCGATGCCCCAGTGGAAGAAGCCGGCGGTGGCAAGGCCGATCGCCACCCAGAACAGGATGCGGAGCGGCATGGCCGGCAGCAGGCCCGAGATCGGCGCGCCCAGGATCAGCACCGCGGTCAGCGCCAGCCCCACCGTGCCCGCAAACAACGGGGTGTAGCCGGCGAAGAGCAGGTAGACCAGGATGGCCAGCGGGATGATCAGGTGCCAGCGCGCCTTCACCGCCGCCAGCGGATCCGGCAGTTCCGCGCGCGGCAGGCCGGAGAGGTTCAGGCGGCCGGCTTCCAGATGCACCATCCAGAGCACGGTGGTGAAATAGAGCAGGGCCGGGATCAGCGCCGCTTCGACCACGTCGATATAGGGGACGTTCAGCGTCTCGGCCATGATGAAGGCGACCGCGCCCATCACCGGCGGCATGATCTGGCCGCCCATGCTCGACGTCGCCTCCACCGCGCCGGCAAAGGCGGGGCGATAGCCGAACCGCTTCATCAGCGGGATGGTAAACTGGCCGGTGGTCACCACATTGGCGACGCCCGAGCCGTTGATCGTGCCCATCAGCGCGGAGGAGACCACCGCCACCTTGGCCGGGCCGCCGCGGGCGCCGCCGACCGTGCCCATGGCGACGTCCGAGAACAGCATGATCATGCCGGCGCGTTCCAGGAAGGCGCCGAACAGGATGAACAGGAAAATATAGGTCGACGAGACCAGGATCGGGATGCCGAAGATGCCCTCGGTGCCGAGGAACATCTGGTCGACCACCTGATCGAAACCGTAGCCGCGATGATTGAGCGGCGAGGGCAGCAGATGCCCGAAGATCGCATAGGACAGGAACAGCGCGCAGATGATCGGCAGCGCGATGCCCATCGCCCGGCGGGCGGCTTCGAAGACCAGCAGGACCATCGCGCAGCCCAGCACGATGTCGGTCATCGACGGATCGCCGGCGCGCAGCAGGATGTCGGTCTCGAAGATCCAGTGATAGAGGCCGAGCGCGAAGCCGGCGATGCCGAGGCCAAGATCGATCCAGCGCATTGCCGAGCCTTTCGGCCGGTGCGCGGCGGTGATCATGAAGCCCAGCAGCAGCAGGAAGCCGACATGGATCGAGCGGACCACCAGGCTCGACAGCGGCGTATAGGCGGCGGTGTAGATCTGGAAGGCCGAAAAGATCACGGCGACCAGAAAGATGGCCCGGCCGAGGCCCTGGGTCCGGTCGGGCAGGGGCGCATGCATCGGCCCCGCCTCGAAGCTGTGGTCCTGGAGGTGGTCATGGCCCTGATGCCGGGCCTCGTCGGCGGGCCGGACGGTCGATGCGGTCATGTGCGTGGATGTCCCGAGACAGGCGTGTCGACACGGGAAGCCGGCCGGGAACTGCATGCTTTGGCATGCATGATTCGCCGGCCGGCCGCCTCGGGTTCCGTCACTTCAGGACGCCGGCCTCGCGATAATAGGCCTCGGCACCCGGGTGGAGCGGGATGGGCAGACCCTTGGTCGCGCCATCCAGCGAGATCGCCTTGGCGGCGGCATGGGCCGCGACCATGGTGTCGAGATGGGTGAACATCTGCTTCGCCATCTCGTGGGCCAGCGCATCCGGCACCTCGGCATGGGTCACCAGGATGTTGCGGATGGCCACCGCCGGCACCGCATCGGTCTGGCCGTCATAGGTCCCGGCCGGGATTTCGGTCGCCTGATAGGCGGCATCGCCGATCTTCTCCACCACATCGGCGGGCACCGCCACGATGGTGATCGGCACGCTGGTGGCGAGGTCGCGGATCGAGGCGACACCCAGGCCGGCCGACTGCAGGGTGGCATCGATCTGACGGTTCTTCATCAGCTCGACCGATTCGCCGAAGGGCAGGTATTCCACCTTGCCCAGATCGTCATAGCTGAGACCGGCCGCCCCCAGAATGGCGCGGGCATTCAGCTCGGTGCCCGAGCGCGGCACGCCGACCGAGATGCGCTTGCCCTTCAGATCGGCGAGCGTCTTGATGCCGCTTTCCTGGCTGGCCACGATCTGAACATAGTTGGGATAGATGGCGGCGATGGCGCGCAGCTTGTCGAGCTTGCCCTTGAAGCCGGCTTCGGTGTCGCCCGCCCAGGCGAGGCCGACCGAATCACCCAGCGCGAACCCGATCTCGCCGCGGCCGGCCTGAAGCAGGTTCAGGTTTTCGACCGATGCCTTGGTGGACTGCACCGAGGTGCGGGCATCCGGAATGTTGTCGGCGTAGATCTTCGAGAGTGCCACGCCCAGCGGGTAGTACACGCCGCTGGTACCGCCGGTGAGCACGTTGACGAACTGTTCGGCCTTGGCCGCCACCGGTGCCGCAATGGTGATCGCGGCGGCCATTGCCAGCCCCGCCAGCTGTCGTGCGCCGGCGCGCTTGCCCAGAGAAATCATGGATGTCGTTACCCCCGTATTGCCGCTGTTTCCGGCATTCATCCGGCCCTCCGCCTCCCCAGGCGGAGCGTCCCGACCTCTGCGGGACCGGCCGTTGGTTCTGCCAGTTTAGCCGTGTGGGGGTGACCTGCGGCAAGCAAAAGCTGCATGTGTCGTCGGGGCAGTGGTATCGCAGAGCGTGGCGGCTCAGCGGAAGACCACCGTCTTGCTGTGATTGATCAGCACCCGCCGCTCCACGTGCCACTGCACGGCCCGGGCCAGAACCACGGTTTCGATGTCGCGGCCGATGGTCACCAGCTCTTCGGCGGTGTGGGTATGATCGACCCGTTCCACCGCCTGTTCGATGATCGGGCCCTCGTCCAGATCCGTGGTCACGTAATGGGCGGTGGCGCCGATCAGCTTCACGCCGCGGGCATGGGCCTGATGATAGGGACGGGCGCCCTTGAAGCCCGGCAGGAAGCTGTGATGGATGTTGATGCAGCGGCCGGACAGCGCCTGGCAGAGCGTCGGGCTCAGGATCTGCATGTAGCGGGCCAGCACCACCAGTTCGACATCTAGCGTGCGGATCAGGTCGAGCAGGGCGCGTTCCTGCTCCGCCTTGGTCGCGGCGGTCACCGGCAGGTGGTGGAAGGGCACGTTGTGCCAGTCGGCCAGATGGCGCAGGCTGTCGTGATTGCCCATCACGCCGGCCACCTCGATCGGCAGCAGGCCGCTGTGCCAGCGGTGCAGCAGGTCGTTCAGGCAGTGGCCCGCCTTGGTCACGCAGATCAGCACACGCGGCCGGCGGCGCAGATCGTGCAGCGTCCAGCGCATGGAGAACCGGCGTGCGACCTCGGCGAAGCGCACCCCCAGCGCACCATCGCCATCGCCCGGAACCGACAGCACCACCCGCATGAAGAAGGTCTGGGTTTCCGGGTCGCCATACTGGGCGCTCTCGTTGATGAACACGCCTTCCCCGGACAGGAAGCCGGACACGGCCGCCACAAGGCCCACGATGTCGGGGCAGGTGATGGTCAGGACGTGGGTGGGGCTGGGCACGGGCATGGCGTGGTCGGGCTCCGTTCGGGGACGGCGTGGGGCACAGGCGGTGGGGGGCAGACAAGAAAAAGGCCGGCCGCGTGTGCGGTCGGCCCCTGCTGAGACGTTCTGATGCAACGGAATTGGTGGAGCCGAGGGGGATCGAACCCCTGACCCCCTGCTTGCAAAGCAGGTGCTCTCCCAGCTGAGCTACGGCCCCGGGATTCCGTATGCGGTCGACGCGGTTTGTACTGCCTGTGGCGGCGCGTTGCAAGCGCTGATGATGCGGCCGCGCTCGCTGCTTGACCCCGCGGCCCTGACCGGGTGGAGTTGAGGGCGGATGGTCACGAATGACAACAAGCAGGACCGCCGCAGCAGAATGAGGGATCGCCCGTGGAGCAGTGGGACAAGGAATCCGCCGGAGGCCTCACCCGCGGATTGATCGCGCTCGGGATCGCGGCCGCCGCCGTGGCGCTTGCCGTGGGCAGCGGCTTGATCACGCCCGGCCCGGGGGCGGTTGCCGCCATGTTGTTCGGCCTCGGCGCCATGATCGTGGTCCTGGCCATGCTGGTCCGGCGCGAACGGTCCATCGCCCGGCGCCATCTGGCCCGCGCCGAGGCGGCGGAACGGGTTCGCCGCACAAGCGAGGCGCGCCTGCTCGACGCCCTGAATTCCATGACCGATGCCCTGCTGCTCTGCGGGCCGGACGACCGCTATCTGATCAGCAATATCCGCTATCAGGAGATCATGGGGCCCGGGGCGCCGGAACTTCGGCCGGGCATGTCCTTCGATACCTTGATGCGCGACGTGCTGGAGCGCGGCATCATTGATACGATGGGCGAGACGGCGGAGGCCTGGGGGCGGCGCCGGCGCGAGATGCGGGCCCGCGGACGCGGGCGGTTCGAGATGCGTATGGCGGACGGCCGCTGGTTGATGGTCCGGGAAAGCCCCACCCATGACGGCGGGCTGCTCTCGCTCTATTCCGACGTGACCGCGATCAAGGCGCGCGAAGCGGCGCTCGCCGCGGCCCGTGATGCGGCGGAGCGGGCCAACAAGGTGAAGACGGATTTTCTGGCCAATGTCAGCCACGAACTTCGCACGCCGCTGAACGCCGTGATCGGCTTTACCGACATGCTGCTGATGGGCTATGCGGGCCCGGTGTCGGACCGGCAGCGCGAATACATGGGCGATATCCGCGACAGCGCCACCCATCTGCTGAGCGTCATCAACGACATTCTGGATCTGAGCCGGGCCGAGGCGGCGGCCCTGCCGCTCGATCCCCGGCCGCTGGATCTGGCCCGGCTGCTGCGCTCCACCGTGCGCATGTTGCAGCCCAAGGCCGATCAGGGCGGGCTGACCCTGTCGCTCGACGTCGACCCGCCGGCCTTGCCGGCCGTGGTCGATGAAGTCCGCATCCGTCAGGTGATCGTCAACCTGCTCTCCAATGCCATCAAGTTCACCGAACCGGGTGGCTGGGTGACGATCACGGCCCGGCGGACGGTGGATGCCGGCCAGGAGGAGGGAGGGGCCGGGTGGATACGGATCGAGATCGCGGATGATGGCATCGGCATGCCCCCCGGCGAGATCGAGCGGGCTTTCGAGCCCTTCGTTCAGCTCGATGCCGGCTTCTCGCGCCGCTTCGAAGGGACAGGGCTGGGGCTGCCGCTGGCCCGCCGGCTGGTCGAGGCTCATGGCGGGCGGCTGAACCTGTTCAGCGAGCCGGGGGAGGGGACCCAGGCGGTGATCCTGCTGCCACTGCCCGCAGAGGGCGGGCGGGACGAGGACTGAGCGAAGCGGTCGTCAGCGCGAGGCGGCGCGCAGTCGCGTTGCCGGTGCCGCCTCGGGTTCGGCACTGGAGAGCGGCAGCCAGATCCGGGCTTCGGTGCCGAGCCCCGGGGCCGAATTCAGGCTCAACTGCCCGTCATGAGCCTCGACGAAACGCCGGGCGAGCGGCAGGCCAAGCCCGGCCCCTTCGTAACGGCGGGCCAGGCTGCTGTCGATCTGCACGAAGGGCTGCTGCACCCGTTCGATCTGTTCGGCGGCGATGCCGATCCCGGTATCCGCGATGCTCACTTCGATCCCGGCGATCGGGCTGCCCTCCGGATGGGGCAGGGTGGTGTTGCGCAGGCTGACGGTGATATGACCGCCGGGCGGCGTGAATTTGATCGCATTCGACAGCAGTGCATCGATCGCCCGGCGCAGCAGGCGCCGGTCGCCGCGGATCGCGCCATGCACCGGCACATCCAGCTCCAGCCGGGCCAGCGTGACATCGGCCTCGCGGGCGGCGCGTTCGGCGTCGGTAACTGCCCCTGCGACCAGCCGGTCCAGGTCCAGCGGTGCCGCCTTCAGCCCGTCGCGATCGGCCCGCACCATTTCCAGGATGTCGTCGATCAGCGACAGCAGACGGTTGCCGCCGTCGCGGACATGGCCCAGATATTCGCGCTGCCGATCGTTCAGCGGGCCTGCCGCCCCCTGCATGACCATGTCGGTGAAACCGATGACGGCGTTGAGCGGCGTCTTGAACTCATGGCTCATATTGGCCAGGAATTCGGTCTTGGCGCGGCTGGCCGCCTCGGCGGCATGCATGGCGGTTGCAAGGTCGCGCTCGCGCCGCTTCAGCGGCGTGATGTCGGACATCACGAAGACCATGCCGCCATCGGCGGTGGCGCGGCGGCTGATCCGCAGCCAGTGGTCACCGGCCAGATGCAGTTCGTGATCGCGGTCCAGAGGCTGCGGATCAAGCGGGTCGATCTCGGCCCCGGATCCGGCTGCGCTGGTCCGGATGTCCATCACCGCTTCAGCAAACAACTGGTCGCGCAGGGCACGGATGCGGCGGCCGGCAAAGGGCCGGCTGATGGTTGCGGGCATCAGTTCGTCGACCCGGCGGTTGGCGGTGACGATCCGGCCGTCGGCCGTGGCGATCAGCAGGCCGTCGGACATCGCGCTCATCGCATTCGACAGCATCTGTTCGGCGGCCAGGGCCTCGCGGCGGGCGCGGGTGGCCTCTTCGCGACGCTGGCTTTCCCGCCTCACGGCCCCGGTCAGCAGCACGACCAGAAAGCCGCCGACCAGGATCAGGGCGGTAAGCGGCAGGGCGATCCAGTACCAGAGCGATCTGAGGCGCACCTCGAGTGCTGCAAGGCTGCGATTGCTGTCGAGCAGAAGTGCCACCGAGGCGTCGTAGGCCTTCGCCCGCAGGGCTTCGATGCTGCGCCCGAGTGCTGCGATGGCCTCGGCATCGTCCGAGGTCTCGACGATGCCCACATCCAGAAGGGTGATGCGGATGGTGAAGACCAGATCCTTGATGTCCGGACGTCCGGCCAGCGCGTCGGCGACGATGCCCTCGCGGAACAGGCTGAGCCGGCTCTCGACGATGTCGGCGCGCAGCAACAGCTCGTCGAGCGCATCCTGGCTGCGCTCGAAGCGGTAATGAGTATAGGCGTCGGCCATGCGCAGTGTTTCGAATTCCAGCTGCACCACGGCCCAGTCGCGCTCGCTCCGCTCCGTCGCCCTCAGCCGGGTTTCGGACACCAGCTGGGCCACGGTCCAGCCGATGGTCGCGACCAGGATCACGATCACCGCGCCGAGCGCGCCTGCCAGGCGTTTCGAGGTGAGAAGGCGTCGCATGCCGGTGGCCGATCCGGTTGGGGAGACTGGAAGTCGGGTCAGTTGAAGGTGATCTGCTTGAGCTGCCAGACCATGCGCGACTGCATCTCGTGCCGCTCCACCTCGGTCATGCCCTTCATGTCGTCGAGCGGAAAGACGATCCAGAGCGGGCCGCGCTCACGCACCGACATCTGTTTGCCGTTGGTGAGGTCGGCGATGAGGGCGCCCCGCGACATCGCGTCGGCCAGATCGAACGTATAGGAATAGTCGTTCAGGGCCCGGGCCGTGATCCTGGTGCCGGTGGCCCCGAGGCGCGCCACCAGATCGGCCAGCAATACCCCTTCGAAGCGTTGCGCGCCTTCCGTCCAGGGGGTGGTCGTCTCGATGGCGGAGCGCGGCATGGCGGCAAGCATGGCGCGATCGAAGGCGGCGGAGCCTTCTGGGGTGTTGGTCACGGCGATGCTGCCGGAGACGTCGAGAATGACCTTGCCCGTGGGGGCGGCCAGTGACGAGCCTTCCGCAGCGCGGGCAGCGCCGGCAACCGGGGTGAGACCGGCGAAGGGCAGCGTGCCCGGCAGCAGCGCAGGGCTGAACAGGGTGACACCCACGACGAGGGCCGTCAGCCTGATGGTCTTTGCGGTGAACGGGCGGTTGGGTCGGGCCATCCGTCGGCTGCCTTCTGCTGAATGGGGCGTTTATCAGGGCGACCCTGGGAACCGTATTATTGCCACGCGTTGCGCATGACGGGCGCGGCGCAGGCCTTGTCGTTGCCCTACAGGCTAGCGGCCAAAGCTTAAATGAAGGTTAGCGAAAGGTGTCCGGTCCGGGCCGCGGCGGAATATCGCAGGCCGATGAACGCTGCCGATTTCGATGGCGGGGGACTCGACGACGGCGAAGATGCGCACCATATCCGCCTCACACCTCAGGGGGCGGAGAGCAGAAGGCATGATGCCGCAAAAACTGCTTGCCAGACCCGGCCGACTTCTGTAGCCTCGGAAATTGTCGCCACGCAGAAATGCGCTGAACGACACGCCGGAACAGCCGCCGAAAACGCTTCGAAAAAAGCAGTTGACGCAGCCGGACGGCGGGGGTAAAAACCGCCCCACACCGACGGGCACCGCGGACGACGCGGCGCCGGGCGGGGCTGAAAAGCCAGAGAATACAGCCTCTTAAACGAGGCAGGCCCTTAAGAGGGGCAGGCGCCTGAGGGTGCCGCGAGGCGGGAACGCTTCGTTCGGATCTTTGACATTGTGAAACGGATCGGAAGGGATGCGAGGGCGGCGGTCGTCGATCTTAGGACTTTAAGAACGACTGACCGATGAGCGCCTTGGCATC
>NZ_NYWI01000083.1:0-72431 GCF_002684955.1 Tistrella sp.
CAGTCTTCACGCGGACAGAAACCTGGATCCCCGCCTTCGCGGGGATGACGGTATAGAGGATGTACACAGGTTTGCCGGTGCAGAAGCTGACAGGAGCGGGGGTGAGAACATGGAACGGGTGCCGGATCCTGAGACGGATACTGTCGATGCCCTGAGCGGTCCCCGATGTTCTTTGCAAAACACTCACCACCGTCATCCAGGACGTCGGCAGGTGCGGGGCGGGAGAGGGGAGCCCGAGACCGGCAGTCGACGGCGTTGACCATCCACACAAAGACGATCCGCAACAGGATCGCATCCATGTGATCAGGGAGGATACCCGCATGACTATCAGGACGATGCTCGCCGGCGCCGCGCTGCTGGCGCTGGCCGCGACCGGGTTTGCCGCAGCCCCCGCCCGGGCGGTGACGCTGAAGCTTGCGACCGATTCCGGGGCCAAGGGCTCGGATGCCGGCAATGCGATCGAGGCCTGGGCCGAGAAGATCAGGGCCGGGACCAAGGGTGCGGTCGATGTCCAGGTCTTCTATCAGAACGAACTGGGTGGCCAGCAGGAAGTCTTCGACCTGCTGATGGCCGGCGATGTCGATCTGATGCTGAACTGGCCGATGACCTCTTACGATCAGCGGATTTCGCTGATCTACACGCCCTATATGTTCACCGACTGGCCCGAGGCGCTGAAGGCCTATGGGCCGGGCGGCTGGCTCCACGCGGCCCTGGACGACATCTATGGCGATATCGGGCTGCGCTTCCTGGGCGCCTGGCCCGAGGGCTTCAACGGCGTCGCCACCCGCGGCGGCCATGCCACCACGATCGAGGCCGCCAGGGCGTTCAAGGTGCGGGTGCCGCCGGTGTCGCCCTTCACCGAGACCGTGGCGGCGATGGGTTATCAGACCGCGACCGTCGATTGGGGTGAGCTGTATTCCGCCATCCAGACCGGCGTGGTCGATGGCGAGGCGGCCAATGTCATCTTCTACGACGTCACCTATTTCGGCGACGTGCTGACCGATTACGTCCACACCCGCCAGCAGTTCCTGACCGGCATCCTGACCGCGAACGAGGAAAGCTGGCAGGAGCTGACGCCGGCACAGCAGGCGGTGGTGGCAGAGGCCGCGCGTCAGGTGATGGTGGCACAGTTCGATGCGGCGAAGGCGGCCGACGAGGCCCATGTGGCGTCGTGGAAAAAGCTCGGCCACACCTATGTCGAACCCTCGGCCGAAGAGCTGGCGGCCCTGACCAAAGCGGTGCGCGCCGCCGTCTGGCCGGGCATGGAAAAGGTGCTGGGGCCCGAGCTGATGGCCCGGGTGCGCGCACAGACCGGCAACTGACCGGCGGCCCCTCTCGCCCCGTCCCGCCCGCCGCCCGTCCCGCCCGCAATCTTCGGGGGTTGTGCCCGTGATCACCTTCCTCGCTGCGCTGGACGGGGTGTTCGCCCGCGTCCTCAACCTGCTTGTGCTGGTCACCAGCCTTGTCGTCACCGCCGCCCTGGTGCTGCTGGTGACGGCACGGGCCGGGTTCGACCTGCCGCTCACCGGCATGCACGAGGCCAGCATGCTGGCCGCCATGTGGCTCTACATGGCAGGCGCCACACTCGCCACCCGCAATGGCCGCCATCTGACGGTCGATTTCCTGGCGACCGGCCTGACCGGCCGGCGGGCGCGGGCGATCCACGGGCTGGTCATCGCCGCGATCACCGCGGTGGTGGCGGGGCTGTTCTGCTTCTGGGTGTGGAAGATGTTCGCCTGGGGCCTGAAACGCCCGCAGACCATCCCGGTGCTGGGCCTGCCGCTCTGGCTGGCCCAGGCACCGCTGGCGCTGGCCGCCGTCACCGCCGTGCTTTATGCGCTGCGCGACATGGCGCGTGCCGTTCTGGCCCTGGCCGGACGGGGGGAGGGTGGCTGAGATGGACGCGCTCGCAGCCCTTCTGCTTCTGCTGGTCCTGCTCGGCATCGGCCTGCCGGTGGCCTGGTCCTTCGCCGCGGTGGTGGCGGCGCTCGCCGTCATCTACGACGCCAATTTCAACACCCTGATGCTGCAGGGCTTCCGCTCGCTCGACGGCGTCATCCTGCTGGCCCTGCCGCTTTTCGTGCTGGCGGGCTATCTGATGCAGTCGGGCGGCATCGCCGACCGGCTGGTCGCCTTCATCGAACTGCTGGTCGGCCGCCGCCGCGGCGGCATGGGCAGCGCCATGGTGGTGACCTCGGGCGTGTTCGGCGCCATGGCCGGCACCGCGACCGCGGCGGTGGCCGCCATCGGCACGCTGATGATCGACCCGATGGAAAAGCGCGGCTATTCCCGCGGCTATGCCGCGGCCCTGCTCGGCATCTCGTCGCTGCTGGGCATCCTGATCCCGCCCTCGATCACCATGATCCTGTTCGCGGTGGCGACCCAGCAATCGGTCGCGGCCTGTTTCGCGGCCTCGATCGTGCCGGGGCTGCTGTTGATGGTGGGGTTGATCCTGTTCAACCGCAGCCAGATCGGCCGCCATATCCACGAGATCCGCAGCGACCGCCGGCAGAGCCCGGCCGAAAAGCTGGGCGTGTCGGTCCGCGCCCTGCCAGCGCTGTCGATGCCGGCGATCATCATCGGCGGCATCTATGGCGGGCTGTTCACCCCCACCGAAGCCGCGGCCTTCGCGGTGCTGGCCGCCGTGCTGATCGGCCTTTTCGTCTATCGCGACATGACGCCGGCAAAGCTCCGCCAGGCCACCATCGATGCGGCCGAGACCACCGGATCGATCATCATCATCCTGCTCTTCTCGTTCATCATCGGCCGGATGCTGGTCGCCGGCCGGGTACCGCAGGATCTGGCGGCGCTGGTCGCCTCGGTGGTGTCGGATCCGGTGATGATCATGATCATCGTGAACCTCTTCCTGATCCTGGTCGGCGCGCTGATCGACGACGTGTCGATCACGGTGGTGATCGCGCCGCTGCTGCTGCCGCTGATGGTCTCGGTCGATGTCCACCCGGTGCATTTCGCCGCCATCGTCGGCACCTCGGTGGTGATCGGCGCCAACAGCCCGCCGATGGCGCCGCTGCTGTTCATGGCCTGCCGGATCGGCGGGGTTTCGGCCCAGCACGCCGTGGGGCCGGCGCTCAGGATGATGGCCTGGGTGGCGCTGCCGGTGCTGCTGCTGACCAGTTTCGTGCCCGCCCTGTCGCTCAGCCTGCCGCGCTGGCTGGGGCTGCTCTGAGCCCGGGCAATCTCAGCCCGGATCGCCCCCGTCTCGTTCCAGCCTGTTCCGCAGCGCCGTCATCACCCGATATGCGGTTTGCAGCTCGTCCAGACTCAGCCCCTCGGCCAGGGCGTCGATCTGCGGATCGTACAGGCGGAGCGCTTCGTCATAGACCGCGCGGCCGCGGGGGGTGAGCACCACCAGCTGCGCGCGTTTGTGATGGGGGTTGGGCGCGAAGGCGACGATGCCCTCTTTCGCCAGATCATTGACGATTCGCTGCACGTTCTGGCGGTTGGCGCCCAGATCGCGGGCCAGCCAGGCCACCGGCTGGGGCCGGTCGGCATAGACGATCGCGCCCAGAATCTGCCAGCGCGCGCTGGTCAGCCCCAGCGGCGCCACCAGCCGGTCGCCCCAGGCGAGCGTCAGATTGTTCACCCGGAACAAAGCCAGGATCAGATCGGTCAGGGCCGTGGCCCTGGCGGCATGCTGGTCGTCGGACATGCGTCATCCTGCGAGCTGATTGACACTCTGCGCATTAATTGACATCATGATGTCAATTGGTCATGTAAGTGACGCTAGCGCGTCTGCCCATCCCGGGCAAGCCCCGGATACCGGCGGCGCCGATGGGGAGACTGCGTTCTGATGAAGGCCGCCCATATGAAATCCGCCGCACCGATACGCCGCATCCACCCGATCGCCGGCACCATCGCCCTGCTGACCATCGCCAGCTTCTGGCTGGCCACGGTCGTCGCCGAAATCTGGGGCAGCGCCGCCACCATCACCCTGGTCAAGACCGCCATCCCCTGGGGTTTCCTGCTGCTGGTGCCGGCCCTGGCGGCGACCGGTGGCTCGGGTGTGGCGCTTGCGCAGGGGGGACGCAGCGGGCTGCCGGCGCGCAAGCGCAGGCGCATGGCGATCATCGCCGCCAACGGTATCCTGGTCCTGATCCCCTCGGCCCTGTTCCTTGCCGCCCGGGCCGGGGCGGGGCGGTTCGACACCGGCTTCGTCCTCGTCCAGGCGATCGAGCTGGTCGCCGGGGCGGTCAACATCACCCTGCTCTGCCTCAACCTGCGGGATGGGATCCGGATGGCGCGGGGGCGGAAAGCCCTACCGTCTGGTTGACTATGGCGGGCAGCCATCGCATATGGCGATCGGGATGGGAACGGCACAGGGATGCGGCGATGGCTCCGGCAGTGGCTGCCCGGCGTGAGGGCGATACGTTTCAGGCACGCATCTTCTGGTTGCATGCCGCCCGGCTGCTCGACCCGGAGAGCGGGGTGAGCCGCGTCGGTTTCGAAACCGGGCCCAAAAGTTTCGACGATATCCGGATCGTCTATGATCCGGCGCGGTGTCCGAACGATCATTACGGCAAGCCAGTGCTGCGCGAGCACATCCAGTGCAAATGGCATGTGACGCAAGGAAGCTACGGCTATGCCGATCTCGTCGACCCGGCCTTCATCAATGCGAGCACGCGGTCATTCCTGCAACGCGCTCATGACGCCCGGCGCGTGGTCGACTCTGAAGGCATCGGTGCCCCCGAAGACGTCGGTATCCGCTTCAAGCTGCTCAGCAACTGGATGCTCGAAAGGACCGATCCGCTGCGCGATCTGGTGAGCCAGCGCTCCGGCGGCATCCGGCGGGAGACGCTCTACAGCTCCCGCACCGACAACAGCCGGTTCGGCAGGGTCCGCAAGGCCTGGCGGGAGCATCTGAAAATCAAAGAAGATGAGCTGTGGTGTCTGGTGCAGACGCTCGCCTTCGGGTACGACCCCCGAAGCCTCGACGAACTTCGCGGCGATCTGGACGAGCGGTTCGCCCGGGTCGGGCTGCGCCGGATCCCGGCCAACGAGAACGCCTTCCCTTATGATGATCTGGTCTTCCAATGGCTGGCCCAGGGACGCCGCGATTTCGATCGCGCCGGCTTTCGCGAGGCCTGCGCGGGCGAGGGTCTGTTGCGCCTGGCCCAGAACGGGCGATCGGTCTATGGCGTGAAATCCTTCGAACACGACTTCGACCGGCTTGAGGAACACTGTCATGCGGTTCTCGACCTCGTGCCGGCCTTCGACGCGCGGTATATCCGGCAGGACGATGACTGGAGATCCACTCTCTACCCCAGGCTCAAGACCTTCCTGAGCGATGCGGCCAGGGCGGAGCCGCGGCTGAGGCTGGCGCTGGACGCCCACACCACCCTGGCCTTCGCGGCGGGATCGATCATTCACGTCAAGGCGGGGCGCGAGGTGGAACTGGAGCAGCGGGTCGCCGGCCGGCAGATCTGGGCCGCCGATGACCAGGCACCCGATCCGGCCTGGCCGACATTTGCGACCGAGACGGTGGAGCTTCGTCCGGATCAGCCCGATATCGCGGTCGCGCTGGGCCTGACGCACGATGTTGCGGCAGACATGCGTGCCTATGTCGAGGCCAGCCTGCCCCAGGTGGGGCGATTGCTGATCCTTCGGCCGACGACAGGGCCGGGCAGCCAGTCGGTTGCCTGTGGTCGTCACGCGGCCGGGCTGGCCGATGCCGCGACGGATGCGGTTCGCACCGCAAAGGCCGGCGGCAGCGCGCTCGTCCATCTGTTCATTGCAGCACCCAACGCCTTCACCTTCTTTCTGGGCCAGCGCCGCACGGCGCTCGGCACCGTGCGGCTCTACGAGTTCGATTTCGATGGTCACGGCAACCGATCCTACATGCCGGCGCTGACACTGCCCCTGCCGCCAGCACCCTCTGCCGATGACCCGGCCAGCGCCTCCAGCGCCATGCGGCGATAGGTGGCGACCAGGCGGTCGCCTTCCTCAGGGGGAACGGCGATGGCGAGCCGCATGGTCGCCTCGCCCAGATGCATGACCAGGAAGGCGGTGGCCTCTACCGCGGCCGGGTCGGCCCCCGGGCGGATGCGGCGGATGGTGTCGGCCAGAAGGCGGCCGTTCAGCCGGCTTTCCTCGACCTCCATCTCGCGCAGCAGCTTGTCGGCCTGCATGCCCGACCAGATGTCCGAGATGACCGGGTCGGCCCGGAACAGGCTGTAGTATTCATCAATCAGCGCACCGAAGGCGGCGAGCAGGCCGGGTTCGTCGGCGACCGGTTCCAGACCGGCGCGGATGCAGGCCCGGCTCTCTTCATTGCAGCGCATCGCCAGCATCCGGATGATCGCCGCCTTGTCGGGAAAGAACTGGTAAAGCGAGCCGATCGGCACACCGGCGCGTTCGGCCACCTGCGCCATGCGCAGCCCGTCGGTGCCGTCGGCGGCGATGATCTCCCGCGCGGCCAGAAGCATGCGCTCCACCCGCTCGCGGCTGCGCTGCTGGGTGGGCATGCGCCGTGGCGCGGCGCGGTCTGGCGTGGTCGTCACCGGGTTCCGCTCTCCCCCTGATTTTCCCGCTTGACCCAGAATACGAGTCTGGCTCATGTTTTTCAATATGAGAGTTGCTCATGTTCTAGGGAGGGACGGGTCATGACCACAGGCGAGATGGGGGGCGGCGGGATGGTCGCGGACCGGCGGCCGGTTCTGGTGACCGGCGGTACCGGCAAGACCGGGCGGCGGGTGGCGGCGGGGCTCTGGGCGCGCGGATGGCCGGTGCGGATCGCGGCGCGCAGCGTGGCACCCGCCGCCGATGCGGTGCGCTTCGACTGGGCCGATCGGGCCGGCTGGCCGGCGGTTTTGGATGGTGTGGGCGCGGTTTACGTCGCCTATGCGCCCGATCTGGCGGTGCCGGGGGCGGCGGACGACATCACCGCCTTCGCCGCCGCGGCACGGGCGGCGGGTGTCGGCCGGATCGTGATGCTGTCGGGCCGCGGCGAGCCGGGGGCCGAGGCCGCGGAGCGTGCGCTGGCCGCGGCGGGGCAGGAGGGGGCCGGCCGGGATGGGGCGGGTTTCGCGTGGACGGTGCTGCGCGCCAGCTGGTTCGTGCAGAACTTCACCGAAGGCCTGCTGGCCGATGCCCTGGCGGCGGGGGAACTGGCCCTGCCGGTGGGCGATGTGCCCGAACCCTTCATCGATGCCGACGACATCGCCGAAATCGCGGTCAAGGCCCTGACCGAAGACGGGCTGGGCGGCCGCATCCTGGAGCTGACCGGCCCCCGGTCGCTGAGCTTCGCCGCCGCCATGGCCGAGATCAGCCGCCTGACCGGCCGGCCGCTCAGCTATCGGCAGATCCCGCTGGCCGATTTCCTGGCCGGGCTTCAGGCCCAGGGCGTGCCTGGCGACATGCGCGACTTCCTGGCCTGGCTGTTCACCACGCTGTTCGACGGCCGCAACAGCGCCACAACCCCCGCCGTGCCCGAGATTCTGGGCCGACCGGCGCGGGATCTTGCCCGGTGCTGGCCGGCTGCGTGACCGGCGGAGCGGCCGGCCCGGGCAGATCCCCCCGGCCGGTCGCCGAAGCGACCGCCGATCCGCACCGCCGCACCCGCGAACCCCAAGCTCCCATAGAATCCCCGGGAGGTTCGCGGGAAAAATTTTCCCGGCATTTCAGGTGATTAAATTCAACAAAGTATGCGTGTGCATTCCTGGGCATGACCTCTGGATGAGGTTCGCGCGGATCGGCTTTTTCCGGACCCGGATTCAGGATATTAAGAGGGGGTGGGTCGCACCCTTGCGGGTGCGTGGATTGAAACAGCGAGGGGGCGCGGGAGCACCTGATGTCGATCGGTCGCACCCTTGCGGGTGCGTGGATTGAAGCGGCACCCCCAGCAATGGGGGTGCCTTCGCTTCTCTCTTCTCGTCGTTTGATGCACGATCAGACCTAACCAATTATCCCTGAAAGAAAATCCCGTCATCCCGGCGAAGGCCGGGATCCAGGTAGGCTTCTACAGGATTGGACGGTGATCGCCTGGCGGGAACCAGGCTGTCAGCGATCAGGGGGAATCTCCGGTCAGGGCCGGGTTCATGTCGGTCGGCGTTCTTCGGGCGGAGAGGAACCTGGATCCCGGCCTTCGCCGGGATGACGGTGGTGCGGGTGTTGCGAACCGGGCGGTGCCGGCGCCCGACATGCCCGGCCGGTGGTGGTGAGGGTGTTGCGAACCAGGCGGTGGCGGCACCCGACATGCCCGGCCGGTGGTGGTGAGGGTGTTGCGAACCGGGCGGTGCCGGCGCCCGACATGCCCGGCCGGTGGTGGTGAGGGTGTTGCGAACCGGGCGGTGCCGGCGCCTGACATGAGCGGCCGATGGTGGTGAGGGTGTGGTGAACCCGGCGGTGCCGGCGTCTGACATCTGCGGTGCGGCCCGGCTGCGTGGGGTCGTGTGGGCGCTGCTCCGCCCCGCATGCCGCCCCGTGGCCGCCCCCCCCGCAGGCGATGATCTTCAGCCGCGAAGTAATCTCCCATTGCGCGAACCATTTTGCCAAAATAATCTCACAAGACGATATCCCGCCCCTCCGGGGGGATCGGTCCTGGCGCCCCCGCATGTCCTGCTGAATGCTTTCGAGATGAATGCGGTCGGCCATCTGGCCCATGGGGTGTGGAGCCATCCCGAAGATCGGGAGACCGGCTATCGGCGCATCGGCTATTGGATGGAGCTGGCGCGGATTCTGGAGCGGGCGCAACTCTTCAGTCCCGGCCGCTGGCAGGCGGCAGACAGGAGAGAAGCGGAGCATACTATCTCGTCAGGATGATCTTCGTCGCCTTGCCCTCCGAAACCTGAGCTTCGCCGACGACGCTTCCACCCTGGGCAGAATAGCCAACCATCCACGTGACATCCGTTGCGACCAGCCAGGTGCCGGGCCTGAGATTTTCAATCGTGAAGTTCCCTTGCGCATCGCAACGGCTCAGTTTGGTCACCCCCAGTGTCGCAAACGTGTGGGCATCCGGGTCATTCACCTGCAAACCACTTAGCGCTGCGGCAAACCTTTCCCGGGTGTACTGGGTGCTGGGCACGGCGATGACCTGTGCTCCGGCGCAGGTAACAACGCCTCCTCCCACCTGCCGCATGAATCCCTGGCCAACGATGCTGCCGTCGCCGACGCCTACGAAGGGGCCGTAATCTTCAACCCGAACCCTTGATTGCATCTGATGACTACATGCTGCGGTGAATAGCAGGGCGGCCAGAGCAGCAGCCTTGACGGGGGACCTGAACATGTCGGTTTTCCATGCCGTGTCGTTGATCGCTTATCATAGCGTAGGGGAAAGTGACTTACGACCCGGTATTTGTGGTTACGTCGTTGGGTCCTGACTCCACTGATGGTCACGGTGTCCGGTGTGGGCAACTGCTCACCTCTCCGCCTGTGGGGTAACGTCGTCTTACACCGGGCGGTGCCGCCCCACCCGTTACCGACCTTGATGGCTATGCCCGCAGGCGATGATCTTCAGCCGCGAAGTCATCTCCCGTTGCGCGAATCATTTTGACAAAATAATCTCGCAGGACGATATCCCGCCCCTCCGGAGGATCGGTCTTGGCGCCCCCGCATGTCCTGCTGAATGCTTTCGAGATGAATGCGGTCGGCCATCTGGCCCATGGGGTGTGGAGCCATCCCGAAGATCGGGCGACCGGCTATCGGCGCATCGGCTATTGGATGGAGCTGGCGCGGATTCTGGAGCGGGGGCTGTTCGACGGGCTGTTTCTGGCCGATGTCACCGGGGTTTACGATGTTCATGACGGCGGGGCGGCCACCGCGATCGAGCGGGCGGTGCAGCTGCCGGTGAACGATCCGGCGGTGCTGGTGCCGGCGATGGCCGCCGTCACCCGGCATCTGGGCTTCGGCATCACCGCCGATGTCTCGGCCGAGCCGCCGCATCTGTTCGCGCGGCGGATGTCGACGCTGGATCATCTGAGCGACGGGCGGGTGGCCTGGAACATCGTCACCGGCTTTCTGGACAGTGCGGCGCGCGCCACCGGCGCCGCCGGCACGCTGCCGCATGATGACCGCTATGACCGTGCCGATGATTTCATGCAGGTCGCCTACAAGCTGTGGGAGGCGAGCTGGGACGACGACGCCGTGATCCGCGATCGTACCACCCGGCGCTATGCCGACCCGGCGAAGGTGAGGGCGGTGCGCCATGACGGCCCCTATTTCCGCCTGGACGCCATCCATCTGGCCGAGCCCTCGCCCCAGCGCACGCCGGTGCTGTTCCAGGCCGGGGCCTCGGCGCGCGGGCTGGATTTCGCCGCCGCCCATGCGGAATGCATCTTCATCCCCGCCGATGGCGGCCCCGGCACCCGCGCCATCGTGCAGCGGATCGAAGACCGGCTGGCGGCCGCCGGGCGCGACCGCTCGGCGGTGAAGATCTTCGGCTCTTTGCAGACGGTGATCGGCCGCAGCCGGGCCGAGGCGGTGGAGAAATATCACGATTATGCCGCCCATGCCGTGCCCGAGGCGGCGCTGGCCCAGCTGTCGGCGGCGACCGGCATCGATTTCGGCAGCCTGGACCCGGATGCGCCGATCCCCATCCCGCCCGGCGGCGGCAATGCCATCCGCTCCATCCTGGCCGGGCTTGGCGGCGAGGGGGAGGGGAAGCCGACCGTGCGCCGGCTGCTGGCCGGCCTGGCGCTGGGCGGCCGGTTCCGGCCGCTGATCGGATCGGCCGGCGAGGTCGCCGAAGAGATCGGCCGGCGGGTGGCGGATAGCGGTATCGACGGTTTCAACCTGGTCCGCACCGTGGCGCCGGGCAGTTTCATCGATGCAGCCGACCTGCTGGTGCCGGAATTGCAGGCCCGCGGGCTCTATAAGACCAGTTATGCCGAGGGCACGCTGCGCGAGAAGCTGTTCGGTCGGGGGCCGCGGCTGGGGGCCGGGCATCCGGCGGCGGCCGTGCGTACCGTGCAGGGCGGGGCCGGGCAGGGCGGGGCCGGGCAGGGGAGGGGCGAATGACGGGGCCGCGTGACCGCAGGGCATGGGAAGCACTTGCAGACGAGGTGGCGGCGGAGCTGGCGCGCGATGTGGCCGAGCGCCACCGGGCGCGGACGCCGCCGCTGGCGCAGATCGCGCTGCTGAAGCGGAGCGGGCTCGCCACCATGGTGCTGCCCGAAGACATGGGCGGCGGCGGCGCCCCCTGGCCGGTGGTGGTGGCGGTGGCGCGGGAACTGGCCGCGGTCGACGGATCGGTCGGCACGCTGTTCGGCTATCATTCGATGAACCTGATCCATCAGGATATCGGCGCCGGCCCGCGCCGGGCGGCGCGGCTGGCCGAAATCGGCCGCGACCGGCTGTGGGCGGCGGGGGTCGCCAATCCGCGCGACGACGATGTCCGCATCACGCCCGCCGCCGATGGCGGCTTCCGGGTCAATGGCCGCAAGAGCTTCTGCACCGGGGCGGCCTTTGCCGAGCGGCTGTCGGTCTGGGGCCGGCGCACCGATACCGGCGAGACCGTCACCGCCTGGCTCCGCGCCGATGCGCCGGGGCTGAGCTGCGATCGCGATTGGGATGCGCTGGGCCTGGCCGGGGCCGACAGCAGCGGTTTCACCATGGAAGACGTCCCGGTCGCGGCGGCAGAGGTGCTGCCCGACCGGCGCGAGGGCGACCGCGACTTCGCCGCCGCGGTGCGGGTGCCGGTCAACCAGCTGATGTTCGCCAATCTGTATCTGGGCTTTGCCCTTGGCGCCTTCCGGGCCGGACGCGACTATGTGCGGCAGAGCACCCGGGCATGGCCGGCATCGGGCCATGCCCGCGCGGCCGACGACCCGCTGGTGATCAGCCAGTTCGGCGAGATCTGGACCGGGCTGCAGGCGGCGCTGGCGCTGGCGGACCGTGCTGCGGAAAAGGTGGACCGGCTGCTGGCGGCGCGGCCGGTGCTCGATATCCAACTGCGGGGTGATGCGGCCATTGACGTCGCAACCTTAAAAGTATTTTCTGCCCGCCTGAGCCTTGACGTGGCGACGAAGATCTACGACGCCATGGGGGCCCGTGCGACCCATAACCGCCATGCCTTCGACCGGTTCTGGCGGGATGCGCGGACCCACACCTTGCACGACCCGCTGGTGTACAAGGTGCTGGAGGTTGGTGACTACGCCCTGAACGGGCGCTATCCGCCGCCCGACGGCTATAGCTGACGACGACGGAAGACGACCCGAGATACCCGACACAAGGGAGGCCCGATAAGATGGATCGGCGTGATTTTCTGAAGACCGGCGGTCTGGCCGGGCTGTTCCTGTCGGTGGGCGGCGTGTCGCTGCCGATCGGCCGGGCCTTTGCGCGCGAAGGGGACGACATCACCCTGCGCGTGCTGGCCGAGGACGGGCCGAATTCGCGCGATCCCCATGGCGACGGCGTCAACCGCGCGGCGCTGGGCACCTTCACCAACATCTACGACCGGCTGGTGAATTTCGACCGGATCGAGGTGGCGCCCGGGCTCTACCGCTATGACTATCTGAAGTTCAAGGGCGAGCTGGCCGAAAGCTGGGAGGTGCTGGAAGACGGTCGGGTGCTGGTCTTCCATCTGCGGCCCGATGCCACCTTCCACGACGGCAAGCCGGTGACGGCCGAGGATGTCCGCTGGTCGCTGGAACGCGGCATCAACCTGCCGGCCTCCAAGCGCCAGCTGTCCACCGGCTCGATCACCTCGGCCGATCAGTTCGAGGTGGTGGACGCCCATACCTTCCGGATGCGGTTCGAAAAGGCCGACCGCTACACCATGCCCAATCTGGCGCTGACCTTCGCCTCGGTGATCAATGCCGAGGCGGTGAAGGCCAATGCCACCGCCGAAGATCCCTGGGGCAAGGAATGGCTGCGCAACAATGCGGCCGGCGGCGGCGCCTACAAGGTCGCCAACTGGACCGCCGGCCAGCAGGTGATCTATGACCGCTTCGACGACTGGAAGAGCGGTGATCTGCCCCGCATCCGCCGCGCCGTGGTGCAGGTGGTGCCGGCCGCACCGGCCCGCGTCGCGGCTGTCACCAAGGGCGATGCCGATGTGGCGCTGCAGCTGCCGCCCAAGGATGTGGCGGCGATCGATGCCGACCCCAAGGTCGACCTGATTTCGCTGCCGGTGACCAACAGCTTCCGCTTCGTCGCCTTCAACACCCAGACCGCCCCCTTCGACGATGTCCGGGTGCGCCAGGCGATCGCCTTCGCGCTGCCCTATGACGCCATGTTCCAGGGCGCGATCTTCGGCCGCGGCACGCCGCTTTACGGCGCAGCCACCGACCAGCCCGAAACCTCGTCCTTCCCGCAGCCCTATCCTTACGCCACCGATCTGGACCGCGCCCGCGCCCTTCTGGCCGAGGCGGGGCATGAGGGCGGCTTCGAGACCAGCTTCTCGTACAATGTCGCCGATGCGATCACCGCCGATCCGATCGCGCTGCTGGTTCAGGAACAGCTGGGCCGGATCGGCATCAAGGTGGTGATCGAAAAGGTGCCGGCGGCGCAGTGGGGCACGCTTCTGACCGAAAAGAAGGTGCCGTTCTACGTCGAGGGCTCGTCGGCCTGGTTCAACGACCCGGATTATTTCTTCCGGATCTTCTTCCAGGGCGACTGGCGCTGGAATTTCGGCGCCTTCAAGAACGAGGAACTGGGGGCCCTGGTCGAAAAGGCCCGCTGGGAAACCGACAAGGACGCCTATGACGATCTGATGCGCCAGGCGATCCGGATCGTGTTCCGCGAGCTGCCGATCATGCCGCTCTGGCTGCCCGCTTTCGACGCGGCGCTGAAGCCGGGGGTGACCGACTTCACCTATTACATCCACGGCCAGGTGGATTTCCGGCCGCTGGACCGCAAGGCGTAAGGCAGCCTGCAGAACCGGGGCGGGGAGCGGGCAGAAGAAGGTGGATCCCCGCCTTCGCGGGGATGACGGTATAAATGCGGACATGAGGGTGCAGAGCATGGAGACGGTGGCGAGGTATTGACGGCGCCCGTCCGGTCAGAAAGAAAATTCCGGTCAGAAAGAAAATCCCGTCATCCCCGCGCAGGCGGGGATCCACCTTTGCTTCCGCGTGTCGACCGCCCAGCCAACGGAGACCCCGCCTTGCCCGCCATCCTCGGCTTCATCGGCCGGCGCTGTCTCGCCACCCTGCCGGTTCTGGCGGGGGCGGTGGTGTTCACCTTCGTGGTGATGCGCCTGCTGCCGGCCGATCCGGCCGCCTTCCTTGCCTCGGGCCCCGGCATGGGGCAGGCGGAGATCGAGGCCATCCGGGTGTCGATGGGGCTGGATCGCAGCATTCCCGAACAGCTGGCGATCTATGCGGGCGATGTGCTGCGGGGCGATCTGGGCCGGTCCTATACCACGGGCGAGGCGGTGGTCGACGACCTGGCCGCCCGGCTGCCGGCCTCTCTGGAGCTGACGGTGACCGCCTTCCTGCTGGCGATCCTGGTGGCGCTGCCCCTGGGCGTGGTTGCCGCCACCCGGCCGGGATCGGCGATCGACCATCTCTGCCGGGCGATCGCCGCCGCCGGCACCTCTCTGCCCACCTTCGTGGCCGGGCTGCTGCTGATCCATGTGTTCTATTCCGAACTCGGCTGGGCACCGGAGCCGGTGGGGCGGATGGATGTGATGCTGATCCCGCCGCCGGTGGTGACCGGATCGCTGGTCATCGATGCGCTGCTGGCCGGCGATACCGAGGTTCTGGGGTCGGTGCTGGGGCGCATGGTGCTGCCCTGCCTGACGATGACCGCCTTTGCGGTGGCACCGCTGGCCCGCATCACCCGCGGTGCCATGATCCAGGTGCTTTCGGCCGATTTCGTCACCGCCGCCCGCGCCGCCGGCCTGCCGCGGCGCATGGTGCTGACCCGCGCGCTGCGCAATGCCGCGGTGCCGGTGGTCACCACGCTCGGCATGGTGTTCTCGTACATGCTGGGCGCCAATGTGCTGGTCGAAAAGGTCTTCGCCTGGCCGGGTATCGGTTCCTATGCGCTGGATGCGCTGATGAACGCCGATTACGCGCCGGTGCAGGGCTTCGTGCTGCTGGTGGCCATCGCCTTCACCCTGGTCAATCTGGCGATCGATCTGCTCTACGGGCTGATCGATCCCCGGGTGGGGCGGATCGGATGACCGCGGAACGCCATCTGGGCGGCCCGCCGCCGGCCGGCGGGACGGGCGGTGTTGCGGGCGGCCTTTCCCGGCTCGTCCGGCTGATGCGCGCCAACCCGCCGGGCTTTCTGGCGCTGGGGGTGGTGGTTCTGCTGCTGGCCGCCGCCGTCGCCGGCCCGGCGCTGGTGCCCTATGACCCGCTCGCCACCGACGTCACCCGCGGGCTGGAGCCGCCTTCGGCCGATCATTGGTTCGGCACCGACCAGCTGGGCCGCGACATCTTCAGCCGGGTGATCGCCGCCACCCGGCTTGATCTCGCGATCGCCTTTTCGGCAGTGGCGATGTCGTGCATCGCCGGCACGCTGACCGGCGCCGTCTCGGGGCTGCGCGGCGGCCGGCTCGACCGCTGGATCGGGCGGCTGGTCGATGTCGCCATGGCCTTCCCGCTGTTTGTGGTCGCCATGGCGCTGGTCGCGGCGCTGGGCAACACGGTCGCCAACATCGTCTGGGCGACGGCGATCATCAACCTGCCCTTCTATATCCGCTTCGCCCGCGCCGGCATCGCCGGGCTGAAAGATGCCGCCTGGGTGCAGGCGGCGCGGCTGGGCGGCCATGGCGAGGCCCGGCTGCTGGTCGAGGTGCTGCTGCCGGCGCTGCTGCCGGTGCTGGCGATTCAGGTCTCGCTCAATCTGGGCTGGGCGATCCTGAACGCCGCCGGCCTGTCCTTCATCGGCCTGGGCGTGCGGCCGCCGGCGCCCGAATGGGGCATTCTGGCGGCCGAGGGCGCCCAGTTCATCATGACCGGGCAATGGTGGGTCGCGACCTTCCCGGGGCTGGCGCTGATGCTTGCGGTCTTCGCCTTCAACCTGGCGGGCGATGCGCTGCGCGACCTGCTCGACCCGAGGCGCCGATGACCGCGCCGCTGCTGCGGGTCGACGGCCTGAAGGTCGGCTTCAAGGGGGCGGCCCCGGCGCTCGACGGCATCTCCTTCGATCTGGGCGCGGGGGAGACGCTGGCGCTGGTGGGCGAAAGCGGCTCCGGCAAATCGGTGACGGCGCTGTCGATCCTGGGCCTGCTGCCGCCGGCCGCCACCATTCTGGGCGGCCGGATCCTGTTCGACGGGGCCGATCTGGTGGCGGGTGGCGAGGCGGCCGTGGCGCCGCTGCGCGGCCGGGCGATGTCGATGGTGTTCCAGAACCCGCGCCGGGCGCTGGACCCGCTGCGCCGGGTGGGCGATGCCATCGGTGATGTGGTGGGGGTGCATGCCGGGCGGCGGCTGACGCGTGCCGATCGCGCTGCCCGGGTGCAGGCGCTGCTGGCCGCGGTCGGCATCCCCGATCCCGTGCGCCGGGCGCGGGCCTTTCCCCATGAACTTTCGGGCGGCATGTGCCAGCGGGTGATGATCGCGATCGCATTGGCCGGCAGCCCCCGGCTGCTGATCGCCGACGAGCCGACCACGGGGCTGGACGTCACCACCCAGGCGGTGATCCTGGACCTGATCGGCGATCTGGCGGACGCGCGCGGCATGGCCACGATCCTGATCACCCATGATCTGGCGGTGGCGGCGGAACGCGCCCATCGGATCGTGGTGATGCGCCGCGGCCGGGTGGTGGAACAGGCCCCGACCGCGCGGCTGTTCCAGGCCCCGGCCGACCCCTACACAAAGGCGCTGATCCGCGCGACCCCGGGGCCCGACAGCCGGATCGGGGATCTGGTGCGATGACGGCGCTGCTGAATGTTCAGGGGCTGCACCGCCGCTTTCGGGTGGCGGCCGCAGCCGACCGCCCGGCCGGCTGGCTGCAGGCGGTGGATGATGTGTCGCTGACGCTGGGCCGGGGGGAGGCGCTGGGGCTGGTGGGGGAAAGCGGCTGCGGCAAGTCGACGCTCGCCGGGCTGGTCGCCCGGCTGGCCGATCCCGATCGGGGCCGCATCCTGTTCGACGGCGAGGATCTGGCCCGGCTGCCGGCGCGGCGCGCGGCCCATGCCCCCTGGCGGCGGCGGATCCAGATGGTGTTTCAGGACCCGGGCGAAAGCCTGGACCCGCGGCTGACCGCGATCCAGGCGGTGATGCGGCCGCTCCGCCGGCTGAACGGGCTGAAAGGGGCGGCGGCCGAAACCGCGGCCCGGCAGGCGCTGGACCGGGTGCATCTGCCGCGCAGCCTGCACGACCGGTTGCCGCATCAGCTTTCGGGCGGGCAGCTTGCGCGGGTCGGCATTGCCCGGGCGATCGCGCCCGGCCCCGATCTGCTGATCCTGGACGAGCCGACCTCGGCGCTCGACGTCTCGATCCAGGCGGTGATCCTGAACCTGCTGCACGATCTGCGCGCCGAGCTGGGCCTCGCCTGCCTGTTCGTCAGCCACGACCTGAATGTGGTGCGGCTGGTCACCGACCGGGTGGCGGTGATGTATCTGGGCCGGCTGATCGAAACCGGCCCGACCGCCAGGGTGTTCGATGCCCCGGCCCACCCCTATACCGCCGGGCTGATCGCCGCCATCCCGCGGATCCCGGCGCCCGGCGCACCCCCGCCCCCGCGCCGCCGGCTGGCGGGGGAACCGGCAAGCCCGATCGACCCCGCCCCGCAGCGCTGCCGCTTCGAGGGCCGCTGCCCCCGCGCCGCCGCCATCTGCCGGGAACGGATGCCGCAGCTGGCGGGGGAGGGTGCCCGTCAGGTCGCCTGTCATTTACCCCTGACCGATCCTGTGTGACCATCAATGTCACGAGCAGCCTAAGCTGCCATCGGGACGGATGCGACACGGAGGGCACAGGTATGCAGACCAGGACGATGCCGGAGATCAGGCCGATGCGGCCGGACGAGATCGGGCTGGCGCTGGACTGGGCGGCGGCCGAGGGCTGGAATCCCGGTCTCCACGATGCCGCCCCCTTCGCGGCCGAAGACCCCGAAGGCTTTCTGATCGGCCATCTGGACGGCGCCCCGGTCGCCGTCATCTCCGGCGTGCGCTACGGCGCGGAGTTCGCCTTTCTGGGCTTTTACATCGTCCGCCCCGACATGCGCGGCCGCGGCTATGGGCTGGCGATCTGGCAGGCGCTGATGGCCAGGCTTCAGGGCCGTCTGGTCGGGCTGGACGGGGTGGTGGCGCAGCAGGACAATTATCGCCGCTCGGGCTTCGTGCCGGCCCATCGCAATATCCGCCATGAAGGCCGCGCGACGCTGGCCGGGCCGGTGCATCCGGCGATCGTGACCCCCGGTGCGGCCGAGCGCGCGGCCCTGCCGGCCTGGGACCGCCGCTTCTTCGCCGCCCCGCGTGCGGGGTTCCTCTCGGCCTGGATCACCCAGCCCGGCACGGTGCTGCGCAGCTATGTGGCAGAGGGCCGCCTGCAGGGCTATGGCGTGATCCGCCCCTGCCGCACCGGCTTCAAGATCGGCCCGCTTTTCGCCGAGCGCCCGGCCGTTGCCGAGGCGCTGTTCCAGGCGCTGACCGCCGCGGTGCCGGCGGGGGCGCCGGTCTTCCTCGATACCCCGGCGGTCACGCCCGAGGCGCTGGCGCTGGCCGGCCGTCACGGCATGACCCCGGTCTTCGAAACTGCGCGCATGTATACGGGCCCCGCCCCCGAGATCGCCATCGACCGCACCTACGGCATCACCAGTTTCGAGCTGGGCTGAGGGGTCCTGTCTCGGCCGGCCGACTTCACAGATCTGGTGCAGACAGGGGTCGGGCTCGTCCTCCGAATGGAAGATGGCGGGCGCGGTCACGGGCCCATCCCGTCGGCAATGTCGCGGATGTGCTCCAGATGCCGTTCCACGGTGTCGGCGATCTCCGCCGCGGTCTCGCGCAGTTCCCCGTTCTCGCCCGCTTCGGCATAGCCCCGATGCAGCTGCAGCGCCGCTTCATGGGCCTCGATCCGGGTCGCGACATACATCCGGTCGAAGCCCGGGACCTGCTGTTCGTTCAGATCTTCCAGGATCTTCATCCGCCGGTCGTCGAGCCGCGCCGGCAGCTGCACCGACAGGCCCATATCGGCCAGCGTTTCCTTCATCTTTTCGGTGGCGGCCGTGTGGTCCAGCACCATGCGGCCGGCAAAGGCGCGGATGTCGTCGTTCTGCGTCTTGTTGCGGGCAAGCCTGGCGGCCTCGATCTCGAAGATGTCGGACAGCGCCGCCTCTTCGGTATAGGCGGCGGTGGAACTGGCCGGGACGGTCATGTTGGCGCCGGCGGCGATGCCGCTGCCGATCAGCACGGCACCGGCCGCCGTGGCGAACAGCCGGGCGGCGAGCACGGCATTGATGGTCGTGGTCCGGATCGGCCGGGGGATCATCGGGGCGTCTCCTCTCGGGCTGCGCGGTATGGAGCTGCAATCCCGGCCCGAGGGCTATGTTCCGCCGACGGATCAGCAGAATTCCGCGGAACCCGGACGGGCCCTGGCGGATTTCCATCGGGGCATCATCATCGGGAGAGGCCATGTCGGGACAAGGTGAGGGGTCGGGACAGGGTGAGGGGCGACGATCGCCGCGGCGGGATCTGATCATCGGGCTGGGCCGTGCCGCGGCGGGGGCCCTGCTGTTCGCCCTGCCGATCCTGATGACCATGGAAACCTGGCAGCTGGGCGTGACGGTGCCGGCCTCCCGGCTGCTTCTGCTGCTGGTGCTCACTTTGCCGCTGCTGGTCGGGCTGTCGCGGATCGGCGGCTTCCGCCGGACCTCCAGCCTGGCCCAGGACATGGCCGATGCCGCGATCGCGATCGGTATCGCCGCTGTGGTCGCGGCCGGGGTGCTCGGCATCTTCGGCGTGATCTCGGACGCGATGCCGGCCTCGGAAGTGCTGGGCAAGCTCGCGATCCAGATCACCCCCGGGGCGGTGGGCGCGCTGTTCGGCCGCGCCCAGCTCGGCGCCTCGAACCACGAGGATGCCGGGCGGGAAGAGGTGGAGGAAAGCTATGCCGGAGAGCTGTTCGTGATGATGGCCGGCGCGCTCTTCCTGTCGCTCAACATCGCGCCGACCGAAGAGGTGGTGCTGATCGCCTGGCGCATGTCGCTCTGGCAGCAGCTGGGGCTTCTGGCGGTCAGCCTGATCGTGATGCATGCCCTGGTCTACCAGCTGGAATTCATCGGCGGCCATGGCCCCCGCACGGAAGACGGCTTCTGGAGCCTGTTCCTGCGCTTCACGGTCACCGGCTATGTGCTGGTCGCCCTGGTCAGTCTTTACGTGCTCTGGACCATCGGCCGGCTGGACGGCACCGGCGCGGTGGACATGGCTGGCCTTGTGATCGTGCTGTCTTTCCCCGGCGCCGTGGGCGCCGCAGCTGCCAGAATCATCGTGTGATGAGGATATTCGTGTGATGGGGACGCGGATGGACGACGCGGGGGGCGGCGACAGGACCGACCCGCTGGAATGGATCATCGCCTCGGTCGCGGCGGCGGCCCTGGTGGCGCTGGCCGCATGGCTGGGCTATCTGGCCCTGACCGAACCCGCAGGCACGCCGGCCCTGGCGGTCCGCCCCACGGCGGTGCAGCAGGCCGGGGCGGGCTGGGTCGTCACCTTCGAGGCCAGCAACACCGGCCCGCGCACGGCATCCGAGGTCGAGATCGAGGGCGAGATCCTGGCCCATGGCCACGTCCTCGCCCGCGGCCGCACCCGCATCGACTATCTGCCCGCCCGCTCCACCCGCAAGGGCGGCATCCTGTTCGACCGCGATCCGACCGGGGCGGCGCTGCGGATGCGGGCGGTTGGCTATGCGGATCCGTGAGGGGGGTCGCGCTGGCTGAGCAACCGTACGGATTCCCCCTGCTTCGACAGCAGGGCCGCTGCTTTTCGATCGAAAGAGACAAAGGTCTCGCCGCCCAGCCATTTGCCTTCATGGGCGATGATGCCGTCTGCGAAATCGCCGCCCGCGTCCAGCAGCGCAAGTCCCGCCTCTACCGCCGGCCTGTTCACAACGACAGTGTCGGTATTCAGCAGCGCCCGAATGGCGACGGCCACATCTTCTTTCGGCAGTTTGGCGCCCTGCCGCAGGATCCACACCAGTTCGCACAGGCACGGCAGTGGGACGGCGATCAACGTCGCCTGCTTCAGCAGGTCACGTGCCATGCGGCATTGTGCTTCGTCGTCCTGCAGGATCGCACGCGCCAGCACATTGGTATCAGCGATGACCTTCATGCGCCGCCAGACGTGCCGGCCCAGCCGGCCGCCGCGATGTCGTTCATCTCATCAATGGTCAGCGGCTTCTGCAGCGACACCTTGCCGTCCAGGGCATGAAAGAAGCCCTCAATGTTGCCGGCCGGGCGCGCCGCCCGCAGCCGGACCTCGCCATTGGGGAGCTTTTCGACGTCAACCCGTTCGCCCGGTTTGACCCCCAGATGCTGCAACAGATCCTGCTTCAGCGTGACCTGACCTTCAGCTGTGACCCCAAGTGATGCCATCACGACCTCCATCGCTCCACAGCTCTCAAATGTCATAGCGATGCGGCCGACCATCAAGTGCTTGATGTCGGGTGTCCGATGTCGTAGCGCGTCGGGTCGTCGATCCTGCCGGCCTAATGACTCTGCACCAGCTCATGCACGCTGAAATCCCGCGCTGCATCCATCCAGCAGGCCCGGCTGCGCCAGCCGGCGCGGCGGGCGAGGCGGGCGAAGGATTCGGGCGTGTATTTGTGGCTGTTCTCGGTGTGGATGGTCTCGCCCGCCCGGAAGCGGATCGGGCGGCCGGCGACGCTGACCACCTGGTCGGTCAGGCTTTCCAGATGCATTTCGATCCGGCAGAGGCCGGCATTCCAGCGCACCCGGTGGGCGAAGGCGGTGGGGTCGAAATCGGCGCGGGCCTCGCGGTTCAGGCGGGCCAGCAGGTTCAGGTTGAAGGCGGCGGTCACGCCCTCGGGGTCGTCATAGGCGGCGAGCAGGCGGTCTTCGTCCTTGACGAGGTCCACGCCCACGATCAGCCGGCCGTCGCGCCCCAGCAGGCAGGCGGCGCGGCGCAGGAAGGCCACCGCCTCTTCGGGCGCCAGATTGCCGATGGTCGAGCCGGGGAAGAAGCCGAGCCGCAGGCCGGGCAGGGCGGTGACCGCATCGGGCAGATCCAGGGCGGCGGTGAAATCGGCGACCAGCGGGGCGACCAGAAGGCCCGGATGGTCGCGGGCGATCGCGGCCGTCGCCCGTTCCAGATGGCCGGCCGAAACATCGATCGGCACCCAGGCCGCCGGGCGGTCCAGCGCATCCAGCACCAGCCGGGTCTTGACCGAGGATCCGGCGCCGTAATCGACCAGCACCGCCCCCGATCCCGCATGGGTCGCGATCTCGGGCGCCCTGCGGCGCAGGATCGCGGTTTCGGCCCGGGCGGGGTAATAGGCGTCGAGCCGGGTGATGCGGTCGAAGAGCGCCGAGCCGCGATCGTCGTAGAACAGCGCCGGCGGCAGGCATTTCGGGGTCCGGGTCAGGCCGCGCAGCGCCTGGATCTCGATATCCGACGGGTCGGTGGCGGCGGCCGCGGCCCGGGCGTGCGGGCCGGCGGCGGTGATGCCGCCGGTGGGGCTGGCTGACATGGGAAGAGGCCTCCTTTAAGGGGAAGATCAGGTTTAAGGGGGAGATCAGGCGTCGGCGGCAAGCCGCAGGCCGGCGAAGGCCCAGCGCTGATGCGGGTAGAAGAAGTTCCGATAACCGGGCCGGACATGGCCGCCGGGGGTGACGCAGCTTCCGCCGCGCAGCACCATCTGATTGGCCATGAACTTGCCATTGTATTCACCGATCGCCCCGTCCGCGGGGCGGAAGCCCGGATAGGGGCCATAGGCGCTGGCGGTCCATTCCCAGACGTCGCCATAGAGCTGAACCGGCCCGCCGCTCTGTCGGGGGTCGGCCGGCTGCGGGTGCAGCACGCCGCGCGGCAGCAGGTTGCCCTCGACGCTTTGCCCGGCGGCCGCCACCTCCCATTCGGCTTCGGTGGGCAGGCGCGCGCCCGAGAAGCGGGCGAAGGCATCGGCCTCGTAATGGCTGATGTGGACCACCGGTGCGGCGGGATCGATCGGCATCGGGCCGCGCAGGGTCATCTGCCACCAGGGGCCGTCCGGTTCCGGCCGGAACCAGTGCAGCGGCGCCTGCCAGGCTTCGGCCTCGGCGCGGGCGATGCCGTCGGACAGCCAGAATTCGGCGCGGGCATAGCCGTCCTCGGCCATGAACTCCAGCCAGTCGGCATTGGTCACCGGCCGGTCGGCCAGGCGATAGGGCTGCAACAGCACCTGGTGACGCGGGCCTTCATTGTCGAAACAGAAACCCGCGGCCGGGTCGTGGCCGATCTGATGAATGCCGCCCGGATGATCGGTCCAGCTGGCGGGGCGGGGGGTGTCGGTGATGGCCGCGACCGGTGCCGTGCCGCCGTCGCCGGGCAGATAGGCGGGCTGCAACGGGTTCTGCGCGAACAGGTGCAGCACATCCATAAGGAGCAATTCCTGGTGCTGCTGCTCGTGATGGATGCCGAGTTCGACCAGCGGCATCACCCGGGCGAGCGCATCCGGCCCGGCGGAGGCCATGAGGTCGAGCACGCCCTGCGTGACGCTGGCCCGCCAGTCCAGCACGCGGGCGAGCGGCGGGCGGGTCAGCAGCCCGCGGGCGGCGCGGGGATGGCGGCTGCCCAGGCCGACATAATAGGAATTGAACAGGTGGTCATAGACCGGGTCGACCGGGGTCCAGCCCGGCAGCCAGGGCAGCAGCACCAGGCGTTCGAAGAACCAGGTGGTGTGGCCCAGATGCCATTTGGTCGGGCTGCAATCGGGCATCGACTGCACGACCTGATCCTCGGGATCGAGCGGCGCCGCCAGGGCTTCGGTCTGGTGCCGGATGGCGGCGAAGTCGGTGGCGAGGCGGGTGAGGGCGGCAAGCCGGGCTGCATCGGCCATGGGCTTGCGATCGGTCGGCGGAACGGTGCCGTCATACATGGGGGGCGGTCTCCCGGTCTGATGGTCCGGGACGTCAACCGCGCGCGGCCTGATGCGGTTCCGGAAGAAGGCGGGCCGGCCCGTCGCGGGACCGGACCTTTATGGAACCCAAACCGCATGGTCGCCGTTGAGAGGGCGAACCGCACCTTGCGGGGTGCGATCAGGACCCTATCGACCGGAGGCCTTCATGACCGACGACCGCACGGCCACCAACCGTCTTCAGGAGGATCTGGCCGCGCTGAAGCGCCAGGTCCACCAGCTGGCCGACCGCCTGAGCCATGCCGCCCACGAGACCTCGGCGCCCGAAACGCTGCGCGCCGCCCGCCACCGTGCCGCGGCGCTCGGCGCCGATGCCCGGCGGGCCACGCGGGAGCATCCGATGACCACCGGGCTGATCGTGGCCGGGGTGATCGGGCTTGCCGCCTGTTACCTGGCCTGCCGCAACGGCGACGACGATCCGGGCGACGGCCGGCGCCACTGGTACTGATCGGCGGCGATGCCGCCCCAAAAACCTTCTTATTTATCCAAATTGCCCATGTCCCCCGAAGGAGACCGCTCCATGCGTAAGTTCGCCCTGCTGACGGCCACCATGCTCGTGACCGGCGGCCTCGCCGCCCCCGCTTTCTCTGCCGCCGCCCCCACCACCGACGAGACGCGCAACGTGGCACAGGCCCCGGCGAACCAGGCCCCTGCCGTGCGCGACAATGACCGCGAGGACCCCGAAGACATCGCCGAGGACCGGCAGGAAGCGCAGGAGATCATCGCCGAGGCCACCAGGGTCGCGAACCAGATGGCCTCCGACGGCCAGGCGCGGGCCGCGCTCGACAAGGCGGAAGGCGTGTTCATCGTGCCCGATTTCGCCCAGGGTGCGCTGATCATCGGCGCCGGCGGCGGTGCCGGCGTGTTCCTGGCCCGCACCGCGGACGGCTGGGGCAATCCGGCCTTTTACGAGATGGGCGGGTTGAGCTTCGGCGCCCAGGCCGGCGGCGAGTCGGGCCCGATGGCCTTCATGCTGATGACCGACAAGGCCGTTCAGGGCTTCCGCAACGACGATGATTTCACGCTGAGCGCCGAGGCAGGCTACACCTTTGGCGAGGCCAGGGACGGTGCCGCCGCCACCACCGACAACACCGCCAAGGATGTGGTGGTGTGGTCGGGCACCGAGGGCGCCTTCGCCGGTGCCACCGTGTCGGTGGGCGACATCTCGTATGACGAGGATCGCACGGCGGCCTATTACGGCGCCGCCAGCCGCCCCGATCAGGTGCTGGACGGCCCCGCCAACAACGAGCATGGCGGCGAGCTGCGCGCCGCGCTCGGCACCCGCGGGTAAGGCATCCGACCAGTCCTGCCGACCGGCCGGCCCCTCCCCCGGAACCATTCCCCCGCGGGCCGGCCGCGACGGCCCAGACAAACGCCCCGGCATCTTTGCCGGGGCGTTTTTGGTTGGGGGTCGACGCAGGCCGACAGCCTGATCTATTCTGAGGTGTGTTCCGTTCCGTGGTGACGGGCGGCCTGGAGGCGATGAGATGATCGATCCGCATGCGCCCGACGAGATGCCGTCGGCCGACGGGCTTGCTGAGGCCGATTTCGCCGGGTCCTGCATCACCGGCGTCGAGGCGTGGCGCCACGCCCTTCGTCACGAGACCCTTCATCACGACACCCTGGCAGCCTGGGAGGAGTACCGGCGCACAGGACTGCATGTGACGGCGGAGGAAGTCCATCACTGGCTGGCGAGTTGGGGCACGGATCACGAGCGCCCCGCCCCCGTGCCGCACACCGGCCGGGCAACGCCCTAGGGACCCCCGCCATCAGCCGCTGAAAGAGGTGACCTGACCTTTTCTCTCCGGCCGTCCGGATGCCGCCGCGCCCGCGTCAGCGGGCATCGATGGCCTCTTCGGCCATGATGCGGGCGGCTTCGGCACTGGTGCCCAGGATCAGGCCGGCGTTCCAGCGTGCCAGATCGGCGGGGGCGTCGGGGGTGTCGTCGCGGGCGCGGCGGGGGGCGAATTCTGCGAAATCCCGCCAGGCGCCCGGCCGTCCCTCCAGCACCGTGCCGCCGGCTTCCATCACCAGCAGCACGCCGCCGGCGACATCCCAGAGATTGGGCGAATTGAAGGCCGCCGCTTCCAGCAGGCCGGCCGCCACGAAGGCGCATTCGATGGCCGCCGATCCGGTCTTGCGCAGATCCCAGGGGTGGCGGCCGCGGCGGAATTGCGGCACACCGGCCAGGCGGCGATGCACCATCGGGTTGCGGGCAGGCGCAAGCGGCTGGCGGTCGAACTGCAGGCCGCCGCCCCGGCGCGCATGATAGACCCCGGGGCGCAGCGCATGGCTGGTGGCGCACCAGACCGCCGCGGCCACCGGCCGGCCCCGTTCCAGCACGCCGATCGAGCAGGCGAAAAGCGGGAAGCCGTTGACGAAATTGGAGGTGCCGTCGATCGGATCGATCGCCCAGACCACGCTGTGATCGCGGCCGGGGCGGTGGTCGAATTCTTCGCCGATCACGTCGTGTTCCGGGAAGCGCCCGGCCAGGCGCTCGCGGATCGCGCGCTCCACCGCCTCGTCGACATCCGAGACCGGGTTCCGCCAAGTGCGGTCGTCTTCGGCGCCGGTCTTGTAGCGCACCGACAGCAGAGAACCCAGCCGCGAGACGATGTCCGCCCCCGCCCGTTCGGCCAGCTCTACCGCCAGCATCTCGATCTCGTGAAGCGCGTCGGGGGTGAGCGTGGTCACGGCGGGTCTCCGTCTCGTCGATCGCAACCGGGCCCGGCATGGGCGGTTCCATGACGATATGGGGTGCCGTCACCGGCGACAAGCAGCCGGAGAGGGCTTCGGTGATTGTTAACATGGTTCTGCTACACTCCATGGCATTGCCGCTGGCAGACAGCATCAGAGCAGGACCACGATGAAGACACCGTCCGAGCCCACCCCTGTCCTCTCGTCTGAAGACGAGGCGGATCGTCTCTCGGCGCTGGCGGAATATCATCTGGTCGACACCCCGCCCGAAGAGGAATTCGATCGTCTGGTGGGGCTGGCCTCGCGGCTGTTCGACGTGCCGATCGTGCTGGTCTCGCTGGTGGCCGGGGACCGGCAGTTCTTCAAGGCACGGCTGGGGCTGGATGTCTGCGAGACCAGCCGCGAGGTGTCGTTCTGCGCCCATGCGATCCTGGCCGATGATGTCTTCGTCATCCCCGATGCCCGGCAGGATCCGCGATTCATGAGCAATCCGCTGGTGCTGGGGCAACCCTTCATCCGCTTCTATGCCGGCAAGCCGCTCGTCACCCCCGCCGGCCGGCGGATCGGCACGCTGTGCCTGATCGATACCCGGCCGCGGCATGATTTCAGCGCCGCCGACCGGTGCAATCTGACCGATATCGCCAGCCTGGTGATGGAGCGGATGGAGATCCGCCGTCTCAGCCATGCCCGCCTGGCCGATCAGGCGCGGTTCGAGAACATCGCCGCCACCTCTCCCGATGCGATCCTCTGTCTGACCGGCGATGGCCGGATCAGCTTCTGGAATGCGGCGGCCGAACGGCTGTTCGGCTACACCGCCGCCGAGGCCACCGGGCAGGGCGTCGGCATGCTGGTGCCGGAAAACTGGCGGACCCTCTGCCAGCGGGCGGTGAAACGTCTGCAATGGCGCAGCCTGCCGGCGAGCGGCCGGACGATCGAACTGCCGGTGGCCGATCGGGACGGCCGGGCCATCCCTGCCGACATCTCGGTGTCGACCTGGACCGAAGCCGGCACCGTCGGCATCGGCCTGATCATCCGCGACGTCACCGGACGGCGCAGCAGCGAGGAGCGCCTGTTCCGGCTGGCCTATTTCGACCCGTTGACCGGGCTGCCCAATCGCGGTGCCTGGTACCACCGCATGACCGACGTACTGGCCGCCGGCCGGCCGGTCACGCTGATGGTCGTCGACCTTGCCGGCTTCAAGGAGATCAACGAGGCCTTCGGCACGTCGACCGGCGATCTGGTGCTGAAATCCGTGGCCGCCCGGCTGCGGGCCTTCGGCCGGGAACATGCCCCGGATCATATGCTGATGGTGGCGAGGCTCGGTGGCGACGAATTCGTGCTTCTGCTAGCCGGCGATGCGGTCGCCCGGGCGCAGGATCTGGCCCGGGGCGCGGTTGCGGCGCTGGCGGCGCCGCACGATCCGGACGGGCGGAGCTGCACCACGGCCGCCCGGATCGGCCTGGCGATTGGCCCCGATCACGGCGATGCTCCGGATGATCTGCTGGCGGCCGCCAATCTTGCCCTGCATCAGGCGAAGACGGACGAACACGGGCCGGTGGTGATGTTCGACCCGGCCTTCCGCACGGCAGCCGCCCGCCGCCGTGCGCTGGAGCATGAGCTGCGCATCGCCTTCGAGACGGGGCAGTTCGATCTTCATTACCAGCCGCTGATCGCCTGTGACGGTCGGAAGGTGGTCGGTGCCGAGGCCCTGATCCGCTGGAACCACCCGGAACGCGGCCTGCTGGCGCCGGCCGCTTTCCTCGATGTGCTGGCGCAGAAACCCTCGGCCGAGGCGGTGGGGGACTGGATCCTGCGCACCGCCTGCCGCCAGGCGGCGGTCTGGCGCGCCAGCCGGCCCGACTTCCGGATCGCCGTCAACCTGTTCGAGGCCCAGTTCCGCAGCGGCCATCTGCCGGAGCTGGTGCGCGAGGTGCTGGCCGAAACCGGCCTGCCGCCCGCGGCGCTGGAGCTGGAGATCGTGGAGACCATTGCGCTGCGCAACGACCCGCTGACCTTGCAGCTGCTTCATAATCTGCGGGCGCTGGGGGTGGGGCTGGCCTTCGACGATTACGGCACCGGCTTCGCCTCGCTCAGCCTGTTGAAGCGCTTCCCGGTCACCCGGCTGAAGATCGATCGCAGCTTCGTCCGCGACATCACCACCGATGCCGAGGATGCGGCCGTGGTGCGCGCGGTGCTCTATCTGGGCCGCAGTTTCGGCATGGAGGTGATCGCCGAAGGGGTGGAGACCGAGGCGCAGCTGGAGATGCTGTGCCGCCACGACTGCCACGAGGTCCAGGGCTATCTGTTCGGCCGGCCGGTGCCGGTCTCCGTCTTTACGGAAAGCTTCGTCACCGGCGGCGTCACAGAAGCTGCGTCCCCACCAGCACGAAGCCGCCGAGGCTGATTGCGAAAGCGATCAGCGCCAGCACCCCGTCATGGGCGACCAGGGCCAGGCCGAAAGCGGTGATCGCCGCCGCCGGCACGGCGGCCCCCATCGGCACCAGTTCCAGCGGCGGCATGATGGCCGCCAGCGCGACCGCGACCCCGGCGATGACCCGGTTCCAGGGCGTGCGGGTCAGCCAGGTCAGCCGCGGCTTGATCAGCCGGTCGACGAAGCGCGCGACCGGCCGCGACACCCGGATGGATTTGTCCAGCTTGCCCTGATCGGTGCGCAGCCGGCGCAGAAAGCCCGGCAGCCAGAAGCTTTTGCGCCCCAGCAGCAGCTGGCCGGCGATCAGGATCACGATCATCCCGAAAATCGTCGGCACCGAGGGGATGCCGCCCAGCGGCGTCATCACCACCAGCCCCGCCACCAGCAGCAGCGGCCCGAAAGATCGCTGGCCGATGGTGTGCCAGATGTCGTCGACCGACACCTTGCCGTCCTGGTCGTTCCGGCCCGCCTCTCCCAGCCGGTCGAGCAGGTCGTCGAGATTGCCGGGCTCGCCCGAGCCGGGGGTCTGCGCCTTGCGATCCGTCGTCTGGGCTGTCACTGGAAGATCCTTCCTGGCGGTTTGGGCGGGCATGGCGGGCACGTTGCGGATACGGCCCCTCAATCGCCTCTCCGCGCGATCCGTTCCGGAACCATCGCCGCCGGGGCGCGTTGAGCGCCCAGATCCCGACACACCCGGATCCCCGACACACCCTGGCCCGGCCCCCGTCTTTCCGGCCGGGCACCGTGACGGAGTATCGAGACATGCAGGTCCAGGAACTCATGAATCGCAACATCCAGCTCGCCACGCCGAATGAAAGCCTGCGGGCGGTGGCGGAGCGGATGGCGGATTGCGACATCGGCTATATGCCGGTGGGCGAGAACGACCGTCTGGTCGGCGTGCTGTCGCTGGCCGACAGCGCCCTCGGTTATTCGCCGGACTCCACCGGCACCGCGATGACCGGCGTGGTCGTGCCCGGTGGTGCGCACAACCAGAGCCGCGCCGGGCACGGCGCGGCCGGAAATGGCGGCGGCGGGCGCTGAGCCCTGCCCCCGTCGGCGGGCCGCCCGGCCGCTCCGCCCCGCCTCCCCGGCCGGGCCGCCAGCCTTCTGACGTCAGCCTTGATCTCTTCTCTCAGCCAGCCCCGGATCGCCTGATCCCGCCAGCGGAGCCCCGAGCAGATGGCCAATACCACCGATCCCGCCGCCCGCACGCCCGTGAAGATCCACGACCAGGAGGCGCTGCGCGGCCCTGGCGGGGAATTGCACCAGACCGCCGGCGGCGATACGCCGGTGCTCACCACCTCGCACGGCATGCCGGTCGCCGATGATCAGTCCTCGCTGAAGATCGGCCCGCGCGGGCCGACCCTGATGGAGGATGTGCATTTCCGCGACAAGATCTTCCATTTCGATCACGAGCGGATCCCGGAACGGGTGGTGCATGCCCGCGGCATGGGCGCGCACGGCTTCTTCGAGGCCTATGAATCGCTCACCGACATCACCACCGCCGATCCGTTTCAGGAAGCGGGACGGCGCACCGAGGCCTTCGTGCGCTTTTCCACGGTCGCCGGCAATAAGGGCTCGTTCGATCTGGCGCGCGATGTGCGCGGCTTTGCGGTCAAGCTTTATACCGGGGCCGGCAACTGGGACATCGTCGGCAACAACATCCCGGTCTTCTTCATTCAGGACGCGATCAAATTCCCCGACCTGATCCACGCCGCCAAGCAGGAACCCGATCGCGGCTTCCCCCAGGCGCAGACGGCCCATGACAATTTCTGGGACTTCATCTCGCTGACGCCCGAGAGCATGCACATGGTCATGTGGATCATGTCGGACCGGGCGATTCCGCGCGCCTTCCGCTTCATGGAAGGCTTCGGCGTGCACAGCTTCCGCTTCGTGAATGCCGATGGAAAATCGACCTTCGTGAAGTTCCACTGGAAGCCCAAACTCGGCATGCAGTCGGTGGTGTGGAACGAGGCGGTGAAGATCAACGGCGCCGATCCGGATTTCCACCGCCGCGATCTCTGGGATGCGATCACCAGGGGCGACGCGCCGGAATGGGAGCTGGGGCTTCAGCTGTTCGACGAAAGCTTCGCCCAGGCCTTCGATTTCGACATTCTGGATTCGACCAAGATCATCCCCGAGGAAATCGTGCCGGTGCGCCGGGTGGGTCGGCTGGTGCTCGACCGCGTGGTCGACAATTTCTTCGCCGAGACCGAACAGGTCGCCTTCTGCACCCAGAACATCATTCCGGGGGTCGATTTCAGCAACGATCCGCTGCTTCAGGGGCGAAACTTCTCGTATCTCGATACGCAGCTGAAGCGGCTGGGCAGCCCCAATTTCAACGAGATCCCGGTCAACCGGCCGCGCTGCCCGATGCATCACTTCCAGCAGGACGGGCATATGCGCATGGAGGTGCGCAAGGGCCGCGCCAATTACGCGCCCAATTCCTGGAAGGAAGGCCCGCGCGAAGACCCGAAAACCGGCTTCTCCAGCCTGCGGGTCACCGAGCACGAGCCCGACAAGCTGCGCATGCGGCCGGAAAGCTTCGCCGATCATTACAGCCAGGCGCGGCAGTTCTACATCAGCCAGACGCCCGAGGAACGCACCCATATGGCGACTGCGCTGGTCTTCGAGCTGAGCAAGGTGGAACGCCCCGATATCCGCCTGCGCATGCTGTCGCATCTTCAGAACGTGCACGAGGATCTGGCAGATGCCGTGGCGGCGGGGCTGGGCGTGCGCGACATGCCCGACCCGGCCCCGGCGGCGAAGCCGACCCGCACCGACCTGCCGCCCTCGCCGGCGCTGTCGATCGTGCTGAACGGCCCGAACAGCTTCCGCGGCCGCAAGCTCGGCGTGCTGCTGACCGACGGCGCCGATGCCGATCTTTATGCCGCGCTTGAAAAGGCGGTCTCGGCCGAAGGCGCGATGATCGAGGTGATCGCCCCCGAAATCGCTGGCGTCACCCTCAGCGACGGCATGCTTGTGCCGGCGGCCCAGAAGATCGACGGCGGCCCCTCGGTGCTCTACGACGCGGTGGCCATCCTCACTTCGGCCAAAGGCGCCGACCGGCTGAAAACCCACCCGGCCGCGCTCGACTTCATCGGCGATGCCTGGGCCCACCGCAAATTCATCGCCTGGGCCCCCGACGCCGACGCGCTGATGACCGAAGCGGGCGTGGCCCCGCCCAAACGCGATGCCGGCTTCGCGAAACTGGCCACCCCCTCGGACGCCCCCGCCTTCCTGAAGACCTGCCGTGACCTGCGTTTCTGGGCGCGGGAGAAGGTGATTGCGGCGGTGTGAGGGGCGGCCTAGTCAGCCTGCGCGGGCCGCTGCAGACGCAGCAGGCCGCGCAGGATCAACGCGATCGCCTGATCGACGTGGACGGTGCGGGCGAGGGGGCGATTCTCGTCCGCCGTCAGCCCGTTCTTTTGCAGGTCGGGCAGTCCAAAGCCCTGGAACAGCGCCGCTTCCGGCCAGCCGGGCGGGGTGGCCCCGGGGATGTTCAGCGCGCCCAGCATTATCGCGACGTCCCGTGCGCAGCCGCCGAAACCGCCCATCACATAGAGCGGCTGCCCCGCCTCGAGCGCCGCGAGCGCTTCCTCGGCAATGCCGGGCATCCGCCCCTTGAAGCCTTGCACACGCCCGCCCAGCACGATGCGGGCATGGCTGGCAGCGGTTAGCCGTCGGCGCATGGCGGTGAGGGCGACGGCCCAGTCGTCTGCGCTGAACGACGTCGGCCGCGGGGCATCGAGCGCGTCCAGCGGAATGTCGCCTCCGTCCCGATCGAGAACGTGCAGGGTTGCCATCCCGCGAAGATCGCTGACCAGACGGCGCAGATCTTCAGGCGGGATCGACGCAGCCACCGGCCATGCCAGGAAATTGAGGATCGCCGGGCGCTGGTCTCCGATATCGGCGTCACGCCTGTGCCGCGCGACAAGTTCGAACAGCAGCTCGGTGAAGCCGTTGACGCGCAAATCGCCGCCATAGACCAGACGCGCGCCCATCGCAAGCAGATGGCGGGCGATCTCGGTCATTGCATCCCGCAGATGTTCCGGGGCAAGACCCAGCCCCGCCATATCCGGGCTGTCGGACACGGAAATGGCAATCGCGCACTGGCTGAGCGGCTCCCGATAGCTCATCGGGTCGCCTCTCTTTCGGCAATCCATTCCGTCATGCTGCGCAGGCGCACGGTGGGGGCCACCTCTTCAAACAGCCTCTGTTCCTCGGTCCCCAATGGCGGGTCCGGATAGACCAGCGTTGCCACATCCGCAGCCTTGCGATCAAGCCCCACCAGCGAAATCAGTTCAGGCAGGCGCGGCAGAAAGCGGACGTTCGCCTCCGCCGCATCGGCGACGAGTGCCACCTTGCAGCGCCACAGGAAATCCTTCAGCACTTCGTCGAGAAGCCGGCCGATGACGTCGTCGATCCGGTCCGCCCGCACCGGATCCATCCGCACCACCGGCACATTGCCCATATAGGGAAAGCCCCGCTCATCGCCATCGGCGATGCAGTTGGCGACGACGAGTGGCACGCTGGCCCGTTTGGCTTCGAGAATCTCCCGCCGGCACCATTCGCGCGATGAAAAGCTGTCGGTGTGGACGGCGATCACGGCGCCGGTGCGGATCTGGCTGGCGATGACGCTGTGGAAGGGCAGTGAGGCCGGTATGTCTTGCACATCGAAGAAGCTCGCCAGCCCGCCGTGATCGAACAGGGCCTGACGGATCAGCCGGGCGATCCGTTCCCCGTCATCATCCCGTTTGGAATGGCTGATGAACACCTCCACCTTTTTGAGGTAGCACAGCAACGCGTCATCCGGGGTGGTCTGATTACGGAGGTGTTCCAGATAGGTGCGCGACATGCGCGCAAATCCATAGGTCAAGTCCGAGACCAGCCGCCGCATTCGGGCTTTCGGTTCCATCTTGTCCCAGCGATCCCACCGAATGGCCTGTTCGGCCATGCCCAGCTGGGTGAACGTGCCATCGATGGCGATCGGGAAGACCCGGCTCCCCAGTCCATGGGCATCGGCACAGCGGGCGGTTTCCTCCAGCCATGTGCGATAGGCATTATCTGCCCCAAAATGCGCATCGTAGAGCACCACAACGGCGGCCGTCTCCCCCTCCTCGAAATCGATCGGCAACGGTGCCGTGCCATCGCCCATCGGCTCGGAGCGATAGATCACGCTCAAACCCGTCCCGCCTGCGACATTCTTGAACACGTCGCGGCGATAGTGGTCGTAGAGCGCTTTCGCCATCACCCGCCCGCCTTCGAAGTCCGGATGCCAGACGATGTAGACGATCAGGAAAGGACGGGTCGGGAGTGACATGCAGGGGCCCTTCTATCCATTCCGTTGTTTGAGGGGGCGGGTGTTGACGATCAGCTGTTTGTCCCGAGCGTTCGCCGCCTCAATCATGTACTGGCAGGCCGCGGCATTTGCCGTAATCTGCGCCCAGGTTCCATAAACCGCATAACCGAGGTTCACATTGTCTGCGAGCCGATCTGGCATGCAGGCGGCCCTCCAGGCTGATCAAAGACTTCGCACGTAGCGTAGCAATTCGTCGCCCATGAACACCTCTGACGGATCATAGGGGGCGCCTTCACCTAGGACTTCGTCACTCTCGACGATGCGTGCCGAAATAAGGTAGGCCATCGCTGGATTGAACCGCCGAGCGGGCCAGCCGAGGGACTGAGCGACTGTGGCGCAATTTGTGGAGTTGCTGTTGAGGTTGACGAGGTATCTTGCCAGGTCACGAGCGTCTTGCTCTGGATCCCACTCCATGAACTCCACGTCGAAAATGCTGAACAGGTCTGCCTCTGGAGAGATTGTTTCTCCCCCTATATACTCGTCCCGTCTGAGCAAGCCTGCGCCAACCAAGTCAAGCACACCGATGCGCACGTCAGACATTGGAAGCTGCGTCTTTTTTTGAATCACCTCATAATCTGCTTCCGGGTCCATTGCCCGTCCATGCTTGCTCTCACGCACGAAATACTCCGCAACAACACGCGCCGCCATCGACCAGCCGGAACCCGGCTTATGCGCTTGGACATAGGCAGGCGCGGCGCCCAGCGGCGGCCGCTTGCTGACGCCGTAGATCTCGGCGGCGAGCGCGTCCAGACCTTCATCCCCCGGCACGTATTCCGGGGTGAGCCTGGTGCGCAGAAGGGGCGTCAGCGCATCGAGCGGTAGATTGTGGCGCAGGCCGGCGAAGTGCGCCCTGCCTTCCACGGCATGCATCAACCCAGCATCGATCTCCTGGTTGACCCAACGCTTCTTGATGGAGGTTGGGGTCAGCAGAACCACGAAATGGGTGCAATCTTCGAGGCCCTGGTCCATCTTCTGCCGCAGGCTGTCACCTGCGCGGATCTCCCAGCTGTCGTACCAAACCTCGATCCCCCGCGCCGTCAAGCCCCGGGCCAGCTGTTCGGCCACGGCCTTGTCTTCGGTGGCATGGGCCAGATAGACCTGTCGCTCGGGCCGTGCCGGTTCGTCCATGTCGCGCACCTCTCCTGCATCAAGGCCCAGCCTCTCCCGCACCGCCCGCATGTAGGCCGGCGAGCCGCGAGTGAAGATCGACCAGTGCCCGTCGCCGGTCTTGCGCAGAAAGACGGTGCCGTGCTTGCCCGTATCCGGATCGACGACGGATGCGGCCTTGGCGTGGAGCTGCTGCGCGCGCTTGGCCAGAGCCTTTCCTGCGAGGTCCGTGAATCTGGTCGCCATGCCTGGTGCCTCCGCACAGCCGAGCACCGGCCGCGTCTCCCCTGACGGATACCCGCCTAGGTAGATTTTAGACGCAGTGTGGGGTGAGTGTCACCTGTTGGCTGCGTCGTGCCACCACCCCCCAACCCCCCCACCAGCATCTCCCCCAACCCCCCCCCGAACGCCGCGATTTCCGCGTCGGATCGTGGGGTTTCCGAATAGTCCTGTCCCACCGATTTCAGGGTGCGCAGGATCAGCTCGCCGATCAGGGCGCGGCGGGCGTCGTCGGCGTCGGGGAGGGCTTCGCGCATGAAGGCGGCGAGGGTGTCGTGGATCCAGGCGCGGGCGGCGCGGGCCTCCGGCACGTCGCGGTAGAGCGGGGCGGCGTCGTCGAGTGCGCGGCGGATGGCGGCCTCTTCGCATTCCGAGCGGAGGAAGGTGGTTGCCAGATCGCGCAGCCGGTCGGCGGGCGTGCGGGTGGTGTCGGCCAGGATCGCATGCATCTGGCGGCCGGTCCGCTGCCATTCATCGCTTTGCAGGCGGAACAGGATCGCCGCCTTGTTGGGGAAATACTGGTAGAGCGAGCCCACGGCCACGCCCGCCCGTTCCGCCACCCGTGCGGTGGTGAAACGCTGCGCGCCCTCGGTCGTCAGAACCTGAACCGCCGCTTCCAGGATTGCCGCCACCAGCCCTTCGGACCGGGCCTGCTGCGGGCGCTTTCGCAAGGAAATCCGCGGGGTTGGGTCAGGGGGCATCAGGGGCTCCGCCAATGCGATTAGCGTGAATGCGACGATCTCGTCATATTCTTAGGGCGAGGCGGCGCCCCTCTCAATCCGAAATCACCGAGACCCGAAACCCCCGAGACCTGAAATCTCTGTGTCCGAGAGGGATGTTGCCCCATGTCCACCCTGACCACGGCGCCCGTGGCGCCGCTGCTCGACCGCCTGTTCACCGAGGCCGCCGCGGCGGAAATCCCGCCGGCCCTGGCCCGGCTCTCTGCCGAAGAGCGCGATCGGCTGATGCGCAGCCGAAGCCTCTATCGCGATCTCTATCATGGTCTGGCCGAGGTCGCGCTGCCGGTCTCGCCCACAACCGGGCGTCTGCTTTACATGCTTGCATACAGCCTGAAGGCGCAGACGATCGTCGAATTCGGCACCTCCTTCGGCATCTCGACCCTGCATCTGGCGGCGGCGCTGCGTGATACGGCCGGTGCGGATGGTGCGGGCCGGATCATCACCACTGAATTCGAGCCCGCCAAGGCCGCCCGTGCGCGCGACAACCTGCGGGCCGCCGGCCTTGCCGATCTGGTCGAGCTGCGCGAGGGCGATGCGCTGGAAACGCTGGCCCGCGATCTGCCGCCCGTGATCGATCTGGTGCTGCTCGACGGCGCCAAGGTGCTCTATGCCGAGATCCTGGCGCTGATCGAGCCGCATCTCCGCCCCGGCGCCCTGGTGGTGGCCGACAATGCCGAACACGCCCCCGACTATCTGGCCCGGATCCGTGACCCGGCCAATGGCTGGCTGTCGGTGCCCTTTGGCGGCGATGTCGAACTGTCGATGCGGCTTGGCTGACCATCGGCGGCCGCCTCTTTCCCGCCCTTCCTTGTGGTGGAGCGTCCCATGACGACCTCTTCAGCCGGTGCGCAGGCGCGGCTTCTGCTGCTGGTTGCCGTTCTTTTCCTCTCGTATCTCTGCGTCGCGATCCCGTTGCCGGTGGTACCGGTGCAGGTCACCGACGGGCTGGGCCTGGGCAATCTTCAGGCCGGTCTGGCGGTGGGCATCGCCTTCCTCGCCACCATCCTCACCCGCGGCCCGGCCGGGCGGATATCGGACCGCGCGGGCGCGAAGATCGCGGTCGGGCGCGGCCTGGCGCTCTATGCCGCGGGTGCCCTGGTCTCGCTTCTGGCGGGGCTGACATCACTCGCGCCGATAACTGCATTTGTGGTTCTGCTCGCCGGTCGGTTGCTGGTGGGCCTGGGCGAGAGCCTGGTCGGCGTCGGCGTGGTCGCCTGGGGCATCGGCATTGCCGGGCCGGCACGGGCCGGCCGGGTGCTGGCGCTGGTGGGGGCGGCGATCTATGGAGCGCTGGGCCTGGGCGGCCCGCTCGGCCTGCTGCTGATGGACCATGCGGGTTTCATGGGGGCCATGGCGGTGGCGGCGCTGCTGCCCTGCCTGGGCCTGATCGCCGTCGCGGCCATGCCGGGGGTGGCCCCGCATCCCGATGCCGCGCGCCCGTCTTTCCTGTCGGTGATGGGGCGGATCTGGCGGCACGGGCTGATCGTCTGCCTGCAAGGCATCGGCTTCGCCGCGATCGGCGCCTTCTTCGTGCTGCTGTTCCTGAACCGGGGCTGGGCCCATGCCGGGCTGGGGCTGGCCGCCTTCGGTGCCGGTTTCGTGCTGGTGCGCATCCTGTTCGGCCATCTGCCCGACCGGCTGGGCGGGCTGCCGGTCGCCACCGCCTCGCTGGCGGTCGAGGCGGCAGGTCAGATCCTGATCTGGGCGGCGCCGCTGCCGGAGCTGGCGCTGGCCGGCGCCTTCCTTACCGGGCTCGGCTGTTCGATGGTGTTTCCCGCCATGGGGCGCGAGGTGGTGCATCTGGTGCCGCCGCATCTGCGGGGCACGGCGCTGGGCGGCTTTTCGGCCTTCCAGGATCTCGCCTATGGCCTGACCGGCCCGCTGGCCGGGCTGCTCGCCGATCGCGCCGGCTATGGCCCGGTCTTCCTGATTGGCGGCTGTGCGGCGGGGGCGGGCTTCCTGATCGCGCTGCTGATCGGCCGGCGCCGTCACCAAACGGTCGCAGGATGACCCCACCGATGCCACACGCCCGTCTCCAGGTTGGAATCAGGCAGAAGGAGTGTGGTGATGCCCATCCGTCTTCCCAAAACGGCCCGTCTGCGCCTGCCCCATCTGCGGTTGCTCGTTCTGGGGGCGCTGGTGGTGGCCATGCCGGCCCGCGCCGATCAGGGGCCGCTGAAGCTCGCGGCCCTGACCAACCGGCCGTCGCAGGCCCCGGTTACGCCGCGCGCCCTGGCGCCCCGGCTGGACGGCAGCCTGCCGCCCGGCCGGCTGCCGGCCCCGGACGAGGTGTTGAGCTACCGGCCGGACCCGGCGGTGCGCCGGCGCAATTTCGACGTCTTCGTCGACCGGCTACGGGCCCATGACGCCGGGGCCGCCGACAATCTCGACCGGCTGCTGACCGATAACGACGTGATCGCCGCCGCCCGCGACTGGCTGAAACCCTATGGCATGCGACCGGAGAACGTCGCCGACGCCATGGCGGTCTATCTTTCCACCGCCTGGGGCGCCGTGCGCGGCAGCGAGGCCGACCCGGCGCCCGAGGTGATGCGCGGCCTGCGTGACCAGCTGGCGGCGGCGATCGGCGCCACCCCCGGCTTCACCCGGGCGAGCGATGCCGAGAAACAGGAACTGGCCGAATCGATGATCGTCCAGGCGGTCATCATCTCCCGCCATGCCAGCGCCGCCCGCGACCGCCCCGACCTGCAACGCCGGGTCAGCGAGGCGGTGGCGCGGGGCGCGCAGGCGACCTTCGGGGTGGATCTGACCAAGCTGGATCTTACCGTGGAAGGGTTGAGGTGAGGACCGCCGGCAGGAGGGCCGGCAGAACGATGCGAAGGCGCTCCCGCAGGGTGACGTCGCTGTCCGGATCGTAGCGCAGGCAATGCTCGATCAGGGCCGGGTCGAGGAAGATGGCAAAGGATCCGTTGAGGGCCCGCGCCGCCTGTGCGGGACATGCCCCTTCGACCTCTCCGGCCTCGACCTCTCCGGCTTCGATCCCCTGCCGGATGATGTATTCGAACAGTTTCTCCATCCGGTCGAGATGGACCGCAAGGATGACGGTATTGGTCCGGCTGGCGGCGATGATCATGTCGTGCATGCGTCGGTCGTTGAAAAAGCGTGCCCGATTGTATCGATGAACCGCGGTCAGAAGCCGTTCGATCTTCAGGGCCGCCGGCATGTCCATCAGGGCGATCGCGAAGGCGATGTCGGCAATCTCCTTCACGGCCCGATGGCAGATCGCGTCGGAAATGGCCTGCCTGGCCGGAAAGAAGCGGTAGAGATTGGCCGGGCTCATGTCGAGTTCGGCGGCGATGTCGGCCATCGAGGTCTTGAGATGGCCGATGCGGCGAAACCTCTCCTCCGCCACCTGCAGGATGCGGGCGCGGATCTCGTTGGCACTGGCGTGCGGGGGTTTGGCGCGCGGCGGGTGGGGAGCGGTCACCGATACCTCCGTCATGTCGGCCTGATCCGGAACCAGACGGCGTAGAGCGCCGGCAGGAACAGGAGGATCAGCAGCGTGCCGCAGGCCGTGCCGCCGATCAGCGTATAGGCCATCGATCCCCAGAACACCGAATGGGTCAGCGGGATGAAGGCGAGCACCGCGGCAAGGGCCGTGAGGATCACCGGCCGCGCCCGCTGCACCGTCGCTTCGATGACGGCGTGATAGGCGTCGAGCCCGGCGGCGCGGTTCTCCTTGATCTGCTCGGTCAGGATCAGCGTGTTGCGCATCAGGATGCCGGCCAGGCCGATCAGGCCCAGGATGGCGTTGAAGCCGAAGGGCTGGTTGAAGGCGAGCAGCGCCGGCACCACGCCGACCAGGCCGAGCGGGGCGGTCAGCATCACCATGGCCAGCATCGGAAACGACCGCACCTGCAGCATGATGATGATCAGCGTGGCCGCGATCATGACCGGGAAGATGGTGACCAGAGCGGCATTGGCCTTGCCGGCCTCTTCGATCGACCCGCCCATTTCGATGCGATAGCCGGGCGGCAGGGTGGCGATCAGCGGCTGAAGGGCCGTCATGACCTGTTTCGAGACCTCGGGCGGCTGGGTGGTCTCGTCGATCTCGGACCGCACGGTGATGACGGGGATGCGATCGCGGCGCTTCAGAATCGGCTCTTCCAGGCGGATTTCGGCATGACCGATCTGGTCGAGCGGGATCTGCCGGCCGTCCCGGCTGGTCAGGGAGAAATCGGCGAGACGGGTGGGGTCCAGCCGCTCGCCGCCGGCACTGCGTGCGACCACGGCGACGTTGCGGATGTCCTCGCGAAGCTCGGTGACGGTGATGCCCGACAGCAGAAGCTGCAATTGCTGGCTGACTTCGGCCGGGGACAGGCCGATCAGGTTCAGCCGGTCCTGGTCGGGCACGAAGCGCAGCACCGGGGTGCGATTGCCCCAGTCGCGATTGGCCTCTCGCACCTCGGGAATGCCGCGCATGACGGCGAGCACCTGTTCCGAGAGGCTGTAGAGTGTTGCGGGATCGGGGCCCATGATCCGGAATTCGACCGGAAAGACCGAGGGCGGGCCGAAGACGAACTGTGTGGCGCGCACATAGGCCTCGGGCGCCAGCCCCTGGGCCACGGCCGCCCGCAGCCGGTGCTTCAGGGCGTCGCGCGCCTCGGCATCGGGTGTCAGCACGACGATCTTGGCGAAGGCCGGGTCGGGCAGCTCCGGCGACATGGCCAGGAAGAAGCGCGGCGCCCCCTGGCCGATATAGCTGGTGACGATCCGGGCCTCGGGCTGGCTGTCCAGCCAGTGTTCAAGCTTGCGGACGGCACCGGTCGTGGTCTCGATGCTGCTGCCTTCGGGCAGGCGGACCTCCACCAGCACTTCCGGGCGGTCGGAGCTGGGGAAGAACTGCTGCTTGACCCCGCCCATCCCCATGCCCGCCAGGACGAAGGCGACGACGACGATGCCGCAGGTCAGGAATTTGTGGCGCATGGCCAGCGCGATGAAGCGGCGCAGACGCCGGTAATTGGGCGTGTCGTAGATGGCGTGATGGCCGCCCTCGACCGGCCTGATCGCGGGCAGCAGCTTCACGCCCAGATAGGGGGTGAAGATCACGGCGACGATCCACGAGACGATCAGGGCGAAGCCCACCACCCAGAAGATGTTGCCGGCATATTCGCCGGCGGTGGAGGGGGCGAAGCCGACCGGCAGGAAGCCGGCGATGGTGACGAGCGTGCCCGAGAGCATCGGTGCCGCGGTGTGGCTCCAGGCATAGGCCGCCGCCCTGATCCGGTCCATGCCCTCTTCCATCTTCACCACCATGACTTCGATGGCGATGATGGCATCGTCGACCAGAAGCCCCAGCGCCAGGATCAGCGCGCCCAGGGTGATGCGGTCGAAGAACCGGCCGGTTTCCAGCATGATCAGGAACACGACCGCGAGCGTCAGCGGGATGGCCGCCGCCACCACGATACCGACCCGCCAGCCGAGGCTGAGCAGGCTGACCAGCAGCACCACGCCCAGCGCCATCGCGAACTTCAGCATGAATTCGTCGACCGCCGAGGTGATGTTGACCGCCTGGTCGGTCACCTTGTCGAGCGTCATGCCGAGCGGCAGGCCGCCGGCGATGGCCGCCGTCTTCTCTTCCAGCGCCCGGCCGAGTTCGAGCCCGTTCCAGCCCTGCTTCATCACCGCGGCGAGCATGATGGCCGGCTTGCCGTCATGGCGGATCAGATAGCCGGGCGGATCCTCGTAGCCGCGGCGGATCCCGGCGATGTCCGAGAGCTTCAGCACGCGCCCGCCGGCGACGATCGGCGTGTCGGCGATCGCCTGAACCCCGTCATAGGCGCCATCGATCCGGATGAAGACCTGCGGGCCCCGGGTCTCGATCGATCCGGCCGGGGTCAGGGGGTTCTGACGCTGCAGCGCGGCGATGATCGCCTGCGCCGGAATGCCGAGCGTCGCCAGCCGGTCATGGGAAAATTCGACGAAGATCCGCTCGGGGCGCTCGCCCAGGATGTTGATCTTCTCCACCCCCGGCACATGCAGCAGATCCTGGCGGACGATTTCCGCCTGCCGGACCAGCTGGCGCATCGGCATGGCTTCGGCCTTGAGCGCATAGAGCGCGAAGCTTACATCGGCGTATTCATCGTCGACGAAGGGCCCGTAGACGCCGGGCGGCAGGTTGCCGGCCTCGTCTCCCAGCTTCTTGCGGGCCTGATAGAATTCGTCCTGAACGGCCGAAGGCGGCGTGCTGTCCTTCAGCGTGACGGTCATATAGGCATAACCCGGCCGTGCGGTCGTCTCCACCCGGTCGTACCAGGCCAGTTCCTGGAGGCGCTTTTCCAGGGGTTCGGCCACCAGATCCTGCATCTCGCGCGCGGTTGCGCCCGGCCAGGCGGCCGTAACCGTCAGGGTCTTGATGGTGAAGCTGGGGTCCTCCGCCCGGCCGAGCTTCAGGAAGGCATAGGCGCCGGCCGCCATCAGCAGAAGAATGAAGAACAGCGTGACCGCGCGTTCGCGCACGGCGAGCGCGGAAAGATTGAAGCGCATCACTGCCCCCCACCGACTGCGGCGGCAGCCCTGACTTCGGCGCCGTCGCGCAGAAGATGGGCACCGAGGGAGACCACGGCGTCGCCCGGCTGCACCCCTGCAAGCACCGCGGTTTCGCTGCCCAGCCGCACCAGGCGGACGGGGCGGAACTGCACGGTCGAGGCGGCGGGATCGAAGACCCAGACGCCGGTTTTCCGCCCGTCGTCGAGCACGGCGCCGAGCGGCACTTCGACCTCTGCTTCGGCCGCGCGGCCGGCGATCCGGATGGTCACCGTCGCACCCAGCGGAGCCGCCGCGGCCTCGCCCTCCAGCACATAGCGTGCCTCATAGGTGCGGGTCAGGGGATCGGCGGCGTCGGAGAGCTGACGGAGCTGCGCCCGATAGCGATGCGCCCCGTCGCCGTAGAGCGTGGCCTCCGCCACCGAGCCGATCGCGGGGCGGACCGTTTCCGGCAGGCTGACCACGGCTTCGCGCGGCCCCGACCAGGCAAGGCGGATCACCGTCTGGCCGGCCGCGACCACCTGTCCCGGCTCGCCCAGCGTTTCGACCACGGTTCCGTCGGCTTCGGCGACCAGCACGGCATAGGCCGCTTCATTTTCGGCCACACGGGCCTCGGCTTCCGCCGCGGCAAGCTGGGCGGCCGCACTGTCCAGGGCGGCTTTGGCCTGGTCATAGCGCTGCGGGCTGGCGGCCAGGCCGTTCTTCACCAGGTTGGCATAGCGCCGCTCGTCGTCCTTCGCCTGAACGAAGACCGCGCGGGCCGCCGCCGCGGCATTGCGCCGGGCGGTCAGGGCCAGCTGAAGATCGCTGTCGTCGATCCGCATCAGCGGCTGGCCGGCCCTGACCGCCTCGCCGGTATTCACCAGGCGTTCGATGATCTTGCCGGGCACGCGGAAGCCCGGATTGCTCTGCACCCGCGCGCCGATCACGCCGGTGAAGCCACGCTCGGATCCGCCGACCACCCGGGCCGTCGCCAGCCTGACGGTCTGCGGCGCCTGTCGCGGGTCGGTCACGGCCGCGGCCTCGTCTGCGCGCAGGGACAGGGCCGCGAAGCCGGCCACCCCTGCCCCTGCCACCGCCAGCCCCCAAAGTGCAGCCCGGAATTTTGCCGTCATGCCCGATGTCCCCGTCCGAATAGATTGCATACGACCGCTATATAGGTTATAGATGTCGAACACAATCTAAAAAGACGGAGAATGGCAATGCGCGTCAGCCGGGCTCAGGCCGCGGAAAATCGGGAAAACGTCATCAATGTCGCCAGCCGCCTGTTCCGCGAACACGGTTTCGACGGCATCGGTCTCAAGGATCTGATGAAGGGCGCCGGGCTGACCCAGGGCGCCTTCTACAAACAGTTCGCCTCGAAAGAGGATCTGGCGGCCCAGGCCTCCCGGCGGGCGTTCGAGAGCGTCTCCCACCGTTGGTCGGATGCCCTGGCGGCAGCGCCGGAGGATCCCTTCGCGGCGGCCGTCGCCTTTTACCTGAGTGCGGAGCATTGCGACGAGACCCCGGAGGGCTGCCCGATCGCGGCCTTGGGCACCGATGCCGCCAGACAGGGCAGCACCGTCAGGGCATCGTTCGAGGAGGGGATCAGAGAGCGTCTCGACAACCTTCGCCGCCTGATGGGCGCGGATGAGAGCGGGGGCGCGGAAGACGCGGCGATGGCTGCGCTGTCGACCATGGTCGGCGCGCTGATCCTGTCGCGCGTCGTGAATGACCCCGATCTGTCGAAGCGTTTCCTGGATACCGCCGCCGCCAGCCTGACCCGCGATCGCGGATGACCCCACCCGGCGTCGGTCGCCGGGCCAGCAGAAAGATGTCGTACCCATGAACAAAGTCAGTGCCGGCGTCGCCCTGGTGACGGGGGCATCCTCGGGCATCGGTTACGCGACGGCCGCCGCCCTGCTGCAGGCGGGATACCGTGTCTACGGCACCAGCCGCAAAACGCCCGCCGCCGGCCCGGCGGGTGTCGCCATGCGCACCGCCGATGTCCGGGATGATGCCTCGGTGGCGCGGCTGATCGGGGATGTGCTGGCAGAGGCCGGCCGGATCGATCTGCTGGTCAACAATGCCGGCATCGGCGTGACCGGCGGGGCTGAAGAATCGTCGGTCGCGCAGGCCCAGGCCCTGTTCGACGTGAATGTCTTCGGCACCATGCGGATGACCCGGGCGGCGCTGCCGGCGATGCGCCGGCAGGGGGCCGGGCGGATCGTCAACATCAGCTCCATCCTGGGCGTGATCCCCGCCCCCTACAACGCCATCTATGCGGCGAGCAAGCACGCCATCGAGGGCTATTCCGAATCGCTCGATCACGAGCTGCGCGGCTTCGGCATCCGGGTGGTGCTGATCGAACCCGCCTATACCAGCACCGGCTTCGATGCCCATGGCATGACCCCGGATCAGCCGCTTGCGATCTATGACGAGGTCCGGGCGCAGGCCGAACGGCTGATGCAGAGGGGCGTGACGGCTGGTGATCCCCCCGATATCGTGGCACAGACCGTGCTGAAGGCTGCCCGGGCCGCCACCCCGAAGCTGCGCTACACCGCCGGAAAGATGGCAGGCCGGGTGCGGCTGCTCCGCCGGTTCGTGCCGGAATCAGCCTTCGACAAAAGCCTGCGCAAACAGGCGGGCCTGCCGGCCTGACCGCGCCGTCAGGCGCCGAAAACCAGCGACCGATGCGCGCCCACCCCCGCCCGCACGCCCGAGGCGAGGGCCAGGCTGGCATTGTGCATGGGAAAGGCGATGTCGCCCGCGGCATAGACGCCCGGCACCGAGGTGAGGCCCCAGTCGTCGGTCGCGATCCAGGGGCCGGTCGGGCCGGTCTCGATCCTGCAGCCCAGCGCCTGTGCGAGCGGGGCGGTGAAACGCGTCTCGGGGGCCACGAACAGGCCGGTCATCGGCAGCTCGCGGCCGTCGGCAAGGCGGATGCCGCTGAGGCGGGGGGCGGGGCCCAGCAGCTCCGCCACCGGCACCGTCTCGATCGTCACCCCGGCCGCGGTCAGGCGGGCGGCGGTTTCGGCATCGGGGGCGGGGATGCCGTCCAGCAGCAGCGTCGTCGGCCCCCAATCGGTGAAGAGCAGTGCATGCGCCGCTATGTCGGGGCGGGTGGCGAGCACGCCGAGCGGCCCGCCCGCCGTCTCATAACCATGGCAATAGGGGCAGTGCAGCACGCCATGGCCCCAGCGTTCGGCCAGGGCCGGGGCCAGCTTGCGGCCGGCCCCGGCGCCGGGCATGGCGTCGGTCAGGCCGTGGGCCAGGATCAGCCGGGCGGCGGTCATCTCGCGGCCATCGGCCAGCTGCACCAGAAAGCCGTCGCTGGTGGCCGCCGCTGTCGCTACCTCGCCGCCGATCAGCGTTGCCGCCGGATAGGCGGCAAGCTGGGCGCGGGCCTCGCCAAGGATCGCGGCGGGGGTGCGACCATCCTGCCCGGGCATGCCGTGCAGCGCGGGCGAGAACCGGTTGCGCGGCTGGCCGGCATCGATCACCGCCACCTGCCGCCGCGCCCGGGCCAGCTGCATCGCCGCCGCCAGCCCCGCAAAACTGCCACCGACCACGATCGCGTCGAAGCGCATGGATCTCTCCTGATTACGTATCGTTCGAAGTTACGTAACTTTAGGAGTGGCGTGTCCAGCCGGTCAAGACTCATGTCGCTTCCGCTCTTGCGTGACGGGGCTGCATGATGGGATGAAGGGATCGGAGCCCGCCTGCCACCCTTGACCGCCCGGACCCACGCGATGAGATCCGACAGTCGCCTGTCGCGCATGCTGCATGTGCTGATCCACATGAACCGCCATGACGGCCCGATGACCTCGGACGCCATCGCGGCGATGCTGTCGACCAACCCGGTGGTGGTGCGCCGCACCATGGCCGGCCTGCGCGAGGCCGGCCATGTGCGCTCGGAAAAGGGCCATGGCGGCGGCTGGACCCTGGCCCGGCCGCTGGCCGACATCACGCTTCTGGATGTGCACCGGGCGGTGGGCGACCCTGCCATCTTCGCGATCGGCCTTGCCCACGACAACCCGGACTGCCTGGTGGAACAGGCGGTGGATGCGGCGCTGGCGGGCGCGCTGGCCGCGGCCGAGGCGGTTTTGCGCGCCCGGCTGGAGGCGGTGACGCTTCAGGATCTGGCGCAGGATTTCAAGCGGCGGCTGGCCGATATCGGCCTTGAGGGGCCGGCCTGCCCGGTGGAGACCTCTCCGGTGGAAACCTCTCCGGTCGAGGGCTGAGGCCGGGCCGCGGTCAGAGCAGCGGGACCACCATCAGCGTCGTGCAGACCGCGTTCGCCAGCATGCCGGCCGCCGCCATCGCCGCCATGTCGCCGCCGCGGGGGGCGGCATGGGCCACGCCGATCGCATGGCTGGTGAGGCCGAGGGTGAAGCCGGTGACGCGGTCATCGTCGCGAACGCCGGCCAGACGGGTCAGCGCCAGCCGCGCCAGCAGCGGCGTCACCATCGCCCCGAACAACCCGTTGCCCAGAATGCCGAGCATGGTGACGTCCATGGTGCTGCCCAGGCTTTGTGCCAGCGGGATCGCGACCGGCGCCGTAACCGCGCGCAGGCCCAGCCCCAGCTGGTCGGCCAGGGGCAGGCCCAGCAGCGGGCCGATCAGGAAGATGCCGAGGAACGAGGTGGCGCCGCCCGCCACCGTGCCCGCCACCAGCGGCCGCCAGACCGACCGCAGATAGGCCCGCATCCGCCAGAGCGGCACGGCCATGGCCGCGGTCGCCGGCAGCAGGGCGGCCGACAGCGGCGTGGTCGCGCGGCCGTAATCCCCGACCGGCACACCGGTCGCCGTCAGCACGCCGATGATCAGCACCGCCGCGGTCAGCACCGGGGTCAGAAAGGCGGAGCCTCGCGCCGCTGCCCACAACCGCCGCGCCGCGGCCCAGGCCGCGAAGGTGAGCGCGAGCAGCGCCACGCCTTGCCAGGACAGCGCCCCGGCCCAGGCCAGAAGCTCGGCGACGGGATCAGTCATGGCCAGGATCCTCGCGCGCCGCCACCGGCATCGGCGGCTGCCGCCGGAGGCGGGTGAACACGCCCACCGTCACCGCCACCGTCACCGGCAGGGTCAGGGCGATCGCGGCCACCAACCCCGGCAGCCGGCCGGGATCATCCACCATCGCCTGCAGGGCCCGGGTGGCGGGCGGGATGAGGAACAGCCCCAGCAGCGGCAGCAGAACATCCCCCGCCGCCTCGATCGGCCGCCGCGCGACGGGCACCCAGGCCAGCACCGCCAGCACGATCGGCACCGCCAGAATCTGCCCCGGCAGCCCGATCCCGGTCACCGCCGACAGCCAGCTGCCGGCCATGCAGGCCAGCACGAACCCGACCACCCCGACGCAGACCGCGCCGGCCTTCTTCCACCCCGTCGCCATGGACCCCTTCACGATGCTGTGCGTGGCGGCGGGCAGTATGCATCAGGGGTGGGGGGAAGGGGTAATGCGGTTGGGGCAGAGGGGATCGGCCCCGCTGGGGCCTTGCCGCTACGGCGTGGATCGCTTAGTCTTTAGAACGATTGGTGAACGAGGTGCGCCATGGCGGACGTCGAGAAGATGACGGTTGTCCTGCCGCCAGACATGGCAGGGGCGGTCCGTGATGCGGTGCAGACGGGCCAATACGCCTCGACCAGCGAGGTGATCGGCGAGGCCGTGCGCGAATGGCACGATCGTCGCGATCTGCTGGGCTACACGGTCGACGAATTGCGCGATCTGGTTCAGGCTGGTATCGACAGCGGCCCGTCGATCGACGCCGAAGAGATCTTCGCGGGACTTCGTGAGAAGCTGCGCGCCCGCCTCTCCGACGACGTATGAAGCTTCGGCTTCTTCCGCAGGCGGCGGCGGATCTGGAAGGCATTGCGCTCTATGTCGCCGATCATAACCCGCGCGCCGCCTTTGCACTCGTCGAGGCGATCGAGAGCCGTTTCCGTCAGATCCTGATCTATCCCCTGTCCGGCCGCCGCCGCGATGATCTGGGGCCGCGATGATCTGGGGCTCAGGCTCCGGGCTCAATGACATACGGGCGCGATAGTGCTTCCGGTCATACGCCACCTTGCTTTTTCGGTTGGTTCGTCCTGGGATCACCGGAACCGAGCCGCGCTCTCGCAAGGCTGCGCCCCGTGCCGGGCATGAAGACCGTTCCCGAGAAACAGAGACCGGCGATGACCACGCAGAACCAGCCGGGCGACAGGTACGGTGTCATGACGGCATACAGGCCCGACACCGCGAAGATTCCAAGATTGAGCAGGCTGGCGTGATAGGAATTGATCGTGCTGCGCCACCGTTCCGAGAGATGGTTCAGACGTGCGTGATGAAGCGGCCCCGCGGCCCCGTAGCCGAAGGCCCAGGGTGTTCCTGCAACTGCCAGAAGACAGGGTGAGCCCGCGGGCAGGGCGAAGAGGGCGATGCCGATGGCCGAGGCGGCAGCAAGGGCCGGCAGCGCCCGGCCTGGCCAGCGCCGTTCAAGGGCATGGCCGCAGAGATTGCCGAGGATGACGACAAACCCGAACCACGCCGCGATGAGCCCCACCCCCGCGGTCGTGATCGGCAGGCTGCGGGCCGCGACATTGGCCACGATGGCGCCGAAGCCGGCGGCACATCCCAGCCACAGAAAGCTGGTCGCAAGACCGGACCGCACGCCGGGCGTTCGCAGGGCGGCGCCATGCGTGGCGAAGAAGGATGCCGGACGCCCCCGCTTGCCCGGCGGGCACAGGGCGACCACCCCGATGGCGCAGAGAAACGCCGTCGCGCCAAGGGCATGGTAGGCATGTTGCCAGCCTATGCCGCTCGCCATCCAGCCGGCCACGACCGGAGTGATCACGAAAGACGCCATCAGCCCGACAAAGACCCTGGCGAGCCGCCGGCCGATCTCATCGGGTGGCGCCTGGTCGGCGACAATGGTCAAGGCGTTCGGCTGGATGATCGCGGCGCTGCACCCCGCCAGTCCCGACAGCCAGACCGCGATGGTGAGGCTGCCGCAATGCGGCAGGACCGAGAGCGTGACGGCCTGACCGATCAGGCCCGCGGTCAACATCTGTTTCCGACCGAAGCGGTCGGCGAGCGGGCCTGCGGCAAGTGCGACCGCCGCGTAGACCAGACCATAGGCGGCCGGAAGAAGCGCGATGCGGCTGGACGGCACGCCGAAATGGGCGCCCATCACCGTCATCATCGGCCCGGCGACGACTTCCGCCGAACCGATGATGAACAGGCAGACCCACAGAACCGCGAACCAGGCGCCCGTGCCGCTGCTTCCCTGGCCGCTGCTTCCCTGGCCTCTGCTTCCCTGGCCGCCATTCAAGGCACTGGTCGACGTCAACAGGCCCCCTCCGGACCGGCACCGGGCCGCATGCCGAGCAGAGAGAAAAGCTCCAGCCTCGCCCCGGGATCTTCCCGGAAAACGCCGGTCATCCGGCTGGTGATCATCGCGACGCCCGGCTTGTGCACGCCGCGCGTGGTCATGCACTGGTGTGATGCCTGGACGACGACTGCAACGCCCCGCGGGTCGAGAACCGTGGTGATGGCATTGGCGATCTGCGCCGTCATCCTCTCCTGGATGGTGAACCGTTTCGCAGAGCCTTCGACGACACGCGCCAGTTTCGAAATGCCCACGACCCGGGTCCGGGGCAGATATGCGACATGGGCGGTTCCCACGACCGGCACCATATGGTGCTCGCAATGGCTTTCGAACCGAATGTCGCGCAGCGCCACGATTTCGTCGTAGCCGTCGATCTCTTCGAAGGTTCGGGCCAGAATCTCCTGCGGCTCCATCGCATAGCCGGCGAAGAATTCGCCATAGGCGCGCACGACCCGGCCCGGCGTCCCCAGCAATCCTTCGCGGTCCGGATCATCACCGGCCCAGCGGAGCAGTGTCCGGACGGCTTCTTCTGCCTCGGCAACTGTTGGTCGTGCGTCGAGCGCGGCCGATACGGCATCAGGCATGGTCGATCTCCCGTCGCACAATCCTAGAAGAAATGGATTTCCAGCTTAATGTCTTCGATGTAATCCCAGTCGATGCCGTCGACGCGGAAGCTGGTTGCATCGTAGACGCCGTCGTCACAGGTGTCGTCGGGATCGATCGTCAGGCCGGCGCAGACATATTTGCGCAGATAATCGCCGTCGGTCGGCACGATGGCGTTCTTGCCATAGCCCGAGACGTCGACGATGTAGTTGATGTCCCCGGCCTCGTAGGTCCGCACGACCGTCTCGCCCCTGGCAAAACCGATATGGCGGAGCAGGTCGGTCGCGAAATTATTGGCGCCGACTTCGAACGACACCCGATCCTTGCGCTTCTGATCGGTCATCTCCGGCGGCGCATCCAGCCCGTTGGCCTGGCCTTCGGTTTCATAGTAGTGAAGCGCAGACTGCACGCCGCGCAGATCGTATATGTAAGAATAACGCTCGATCTTCTTATCCTTCGCCGCACAGATGAAGAAATAATGCCCCAGGCTGTGCAGAAGCATAAACATCCGCGACGACAGGGAAACGCCCTGCGCAAAGGTGATGTCGCGGCCTTTGATGATGGTCTTGATGTTGAGCGGATGCCCGGCCGTCTCGCGGTATCGCAGCCCGTACATGCGGGCCAGCCGATCGCAGGCGGCCTGATAGTCCTCTGGCGTGACGAGAGCCAGGACGTCGCGGATGTCGTCGTCGGTTGCAACCTTGGGGGCGGGGGCGGGGCGTAAGTTTTCGGAAACCAGCGACATACGTCGTCTCCTTGCGCAACGAAGGGTCGGATCTGCTCGGCGGGTCTTCGGACGATGTCGTCGTGGTGGACCGTGAAGCCCGCCTGCAGGCGCACCGGTTTGAAGGCACCAGGATCCGCGACTGTCAGATGCCGGAGGGCAGCGGTGGCGCACCGCCCATGTCAATGGCATAGGACATTATCATATTGTCACAATTCAATCATAATGTCATAGATATTGATGTTCAAGAACAATTAAGGTTGATAATCAAGCCGGAAACTTTGAAGTAACTTATTGATATATATAAATATTTTTCTCTCCGGTCGGCAACCGCGAGGAATACGCTGTCTCAGCACAAGCGGAACCGCATCGAGGTCTCGCAAGGGCGCGGGCAGCCTGTCGGCGTCATAGCCCTTGTTCCCGATGAGGTAACGGGTCGTCTGCCCGTGCCTCAAGGCTTACCGCTCGCCTGAGCTTTCGCCCCGCTATTTCCCCATGTGCAGTCCGGCGGGCGGCCTGCATCAAGCGGCGGGGAAATCAGGACGGTGTGATGGGGGGCAGCGGTTACAGAAGGCTGTCCTGAAATCCGAGGCCCGGAATACCTCCCGAGGGCTGGTCCGGCCGGTCGCTAATCCGCATGTCGACCCTGAGACCGGCGGTGGTGGCCATGTTCACAAGCATGTCCAGGCCGAAGACATCGGCCTTGTCTCGCATGAGATCGGAAATGCGCGACAGGGGCACGCCGAGCAGTCGCGCAGCGGCCGGCTCACTGAGCCTGCTTTGCAGGATGTGGTCCCTGAGCGCCGACATCAGCAAGAGGCGCAGCTTCATAGCCGTGCCGCCGGTCGGATCCTTGAGGAGCGGGCTGGCCGGGGCCTCGGCGGCAACAGTCTGCGCCGCGACGGCCGCGGCATCCGGCGACGGATCGTCTGCAGACCTGTCCGGGCCCAGAGCTGCGAGCCTGGCGGACAGTCCGATCTTCTCGTCCGCCAGTCGGCGTGCACTGTCGGACATCAGCTGCAACAGCTGCTCAAGATCTGCGGGGTTACCGATCTTCGCGAAGTCCCTGGTCTTGTTGACGAACACGAGTGATTTTTTTCGGTGCCCGAGCAGCTCCAGAACATTGCTGAGGGTGCCGGTGCTTTTGCAATCCCAGATCATCAGGCCGTAGTCGCCGTCCCTGGCCATCTGGCGATCTTTTGCGGTGAAAAAGGCACGGCTTCCCGCCCGCGCCTTCGACTGTACGTAGTGGACTGGCCAGCCCGCGACATTGTTCCGGGGCGCTTTGCCCGTGCAATAGACCGTCACCCGAGTGGCGCCAAGATCCTGGAGACAGGCCTGTATGGAGCTGTCGGCGCCGCCTGCATCGCCCACGATCACATCCAGCCCCGACGCCACGATTCCGGCGATCCGCTCCTGCACCTTCTCGTGCAGGCGGGTGATGGAGATCGATCCGGCAATGAAGACTGTGGTCATGATCTATTTCCAGGTAACGGCCGCAGCATAGATGCGACCAATCTTGCGATAGCCGCGCAGCGCCCGGCATGCCGCATTCATCGTGGCACCCGTGTCGAACAGGTCATCGATCAGCAAAGCGTTCCAGCAGCCTTCATTCCTGATGACCTCGTGGAGGATAACCCGACCCGCAAGCGCTGCTTCTTTCTCTTCCCGGGTCCGCAGGTCTTTGAGCCGGGGGCTTCCGGCCGGGGCCTGCGCTCTCTGCACCATTTTGTCAAAGACTGGGATGCCCGTCAGCTTGCCAAGCGCACAGGCCACCTCATTCACGGGTTGCCTCTGGCGAGGAGTTGAGGCGGGGACGGGGACAATCAACCCGATTTTGCCGAAGAGGGGTAGCAGGCTGAGATTTATCTGCCGGGCAAGCGGTTCGACCTGTGTCCAATCTCCGCGGTATTTGAGCCGGTAGAGGGCTTCTCCAGGTTCCGAACGCGTCGTCTCGAACCGATCATGCCCCCATTCGTTGATGCCTGTGTGAGTGCTGGACAGCGTGTGTTTATGGAGTGCGTAGCCGAGATCCCAACTGCCGTCGAGCTTCTTGATCCGGACATCCATTCTCGGGCGCTTTTGTATGGTGGAGAACTCTGGCGCCCATCATCGCATGTAACCTGAGCGATCATATACGTAAATGAATCTCTCCTTTTTGGCGGAACCATATTGTCCGGACAAATCACCTTGCGCCCACCCCCGCCCTCTGCATACAGTAGCTTGTCCAGACAAAACGGCCGCACCCCAGCCGGCCGGGCACAAGCAACAACCAGGGAGACGGGTCGTGGACGACCAGCGCATCATGCAGCGGACCAGCCATCTGCACGTCAATTCGGCCGATGTCGTGCCGGAAGTCATCAATCGGGTGGAGGGTGTCGCGGAACAGGGCCATGTTACGGTGAAGAAAATGGCCGTGGGTGAGCATATCCTGTTTCTGGAAGTATTCCGCAAGAAAGGGCTGATCGATCCGGTGCACAAGCACATGGATCATGAGACCGTGGCCTATCTGATCAGCGGAAAGATGCGGCTGGTGATTGGTGGTGAGGAGTTCATTGCCACGGCCGGCAGTTCCTGGGTGCATCCGGTCGGGGTCGAGCATTACAGCGAGGCGCTGGAGGATTGCCTTCAGGTCGAGGTGAAGTCGCCGCCGCGCAAGACCTGGGAGTGAGGGCCGTGGCGACGCTTGCGACCCATCACCCGGCGCCGCTGTATACAGAGGCCGGCCTTCCCACCCGGCCCCGCTGGCGATCGGCCGCCGAAGCGCCGCTGACCGCGGAAAACCTGCGCGCGCTGCTGGATGACGAGATCCCGGCGATCCGCATCCCCGGCTTCGCGAGCCCTGCCGAATGCGCGGCCTTTGCGCAGGCGGTTTCGGCGGCGGATCTCTCTTATTACAGCGTCAAGCGGCGGATCGGCTATATCGGCCTCGCCCAGTACGAATATCGCTGGGACCGGCCCAAATCCGACTATTTCCGCGATGCCGCGGCGGTCGAGGCGCGGCGCGATGCGGTGCAGGCCCGGGCCTTCGATGCGGTCGTGCGGCTGATCGACCGGCTTGCGGCGGTGAGCCCTGCCGGGGTCGGCATCGCCGAAGAGGCGGGCGGGCGCTATTACGCCGGCATCATCCGGCATGCCTCGGAAGGCGTGGATCTGCATGCCGACTGGGCGCCGGTCAATTCGCCCGCCTATGACATCGCGGCGATCGACGCCCAGCTCGGCTGGAATTTTTATGCCCAGGAGCTGGTGGAGGGCGGCGAGACCACCATCCATCACGCGCCCTGGACGCCTGCGCACGCGCCGGGCGAGATCCCACAAAGCTACGGCCTGCCGCCCGAGACCGTGGCCGGCGCCGAGCGCTTCACCTTCCGCGCGGTTGCGGGCGACGTGGTCATCTTCAACACCCGCAACCCGCACGAAATCGCCGGCGGCCGCGCCGCCCCGGGCCATGACCGCATCTCCATCGGCTCCTTCATCGGCCGCCTCCCCTCGGGCCGGCTGGTCCTTTGGTCGTAACGGATGCCGGAACCAGCCTCACCAATCCAGGCTCCCAGCCGCCATTGAGGCGGCGGCCAAGGGTGCGGCAGCACCCGCCCGGCGAGGGGCTAATACAAACATGAAAGCGAAGCGTCATGGGCGACAGTCTCGGGTGGCGTGCCAAGTTCGGCGTGCTGGTCCCCAGCACCAATACCAGTGTCCAGCCTGAATTCGACCGGATGGCGCCCCCTGGCGTCACCAGCCACATTGCCCGGATCGCGATCCCCAATATTGCGATCCACAATGACGACGACTTCAACGAGCTGATCCGGCTGATCGCCGAGGCGCAGATGGCCGCGGTGGACAGCGTGATGTCGTGCGAGCCCGACCGGCTGGTGCTCGGCATCTCGGCCGAAACCTTCTGGGACGGGCTGGCGGCCAGCCGGAAGCTGAAGGCGGAGCTGGAGGCCCATACCGGGCTACAGGTCTCGATGGGCTCCGATGCCTGCCAGGCGGCGCTGGGCATCTATGGCGCGAAGCGCATCGCGGTGATCACGCCCTATCAGCCGGTCGGCGACCGCAATGTCGTGCGCTTCTTCGAGGAATGCGGCTACGAGGTGCCCCGGATCAAGGGGCTGAAATGCGCAAGCCCGGTGAAGATCGCCCATGTCCAGGAGGCGGAACTTGCCGCTGCGATCCGCGAGGTCGACGGGCCCGATGTCGACGCCGTGGTTCAGGTGGGCACCAATCTCGCCATGGCACGGCTGGCCGGTTTCGCCGAAACCTGGCTGGGCAAGCCGGTGATCGCGATCAACACCGCCATCTTCTGGCACGCCCTGCGCGCCCAGGGGATCGACGACCGGATCGATGGCTGGGGATCGCTGCTGCTGAAGTATTGAAGAAGGCTGCCATTGTGACGCCCCCCACCGATATCGAGACCGCCCCACCCGAAACGCCACCACCCGAAACCGCCCTGGCGCGCGCCTATGCCACCATCCGCACCGGCATTCTGGACGGCCGCTTTCGCCCGGGTGATCGGCTGCGGGAAGAGCATCTGGCCGAGATTTCGGGCGTCAGTCGCACACCCGTTCGTGAAGCCCTCCGCCGGCTCGCCACCGAAGGGCTGGTGGAGCTGACCCCCGGGCTCGGCGCTTTCGTGTCGAGCTGGAGCGTGGCCGATCTGGAGGCCATCTTCGCCGTCCGGGCGCTGGTGGAGGCGGCTGTGGCGGAGCAGGCCGCCCGGCATCTGACGGCCGCCGATATCGATGCGCTGGAGGCGCGGGCAGAGCGGATGGAGGATCTGGCGGCCCGCCGGCCGGCCGGTTTCCTCGACCGGATCACCGGCCTCAACCATGACTTCCATACCCGCATCGCCGCCGCCTGCGGCAATGACCGCCTGGCCGGGCTGCTGACCCAGACCGTCGATCTGATCCTGGTTCACCGCACCTTCCGGCGCTATCACGACCGCCAGCTTGTCCGCAGCATGGCCCATCACCGCGAGCTGGTAGATGCCTTCCGCGCGCAGGATGCCGATTGGGCGGGCGCCGTGATGCGCGCCCATGTCCATGCCGCCCGCCATGCGCTGGTGGCCGATCTTTCCCTCTCCCCTCCGGCCGAACCGAAAGCCCCCTGAATGCGACCGCTCGACAATGTCATCATCCTCGACTTCACCCATATGCTCTCGGGGCCCTATGGCACGATGCTGCTGGCCGATCTGGGCGCGCGCACCATCAAGATCGAGCCGGTGAAGACCGGCGAGGGCACCCGCAAGCTGCTGGCGAAGGATCCCGATCATTCGATCGAGGGCATGGGCGCCTATTTCCTGACGCTTGCCCGCAACAAGCAGTCGGTCGCCGTCGACCTGAAGACCGAAGAGGGCCGCGCGCTGGTTTATGATCTGGTGCGCAAGGCCGATATCGTGGTCGACAATTACAGCCGCGGCGTCACCGGCCGGCTGGGCATCGACCACGAAACGCTGTCGGCGATCAACCCGCGGATCATCACCTGTTCGGTGACCGGCTTCGGCGAGACCGGCCCCAATCCCGACCGGCCGGCCTTCGACCTGGTCGCCCAGGGTATCGGCGGCGGCATGTCGCTGACCGGCGAGGCCGGCGGCACGCCGCTGCGGGCGGGCATCCCGATCGGCGATCTGGGCGGCGGGCTGTTTGCCGCCATCGGCATTCTGGCGGCGCTCAACCAGCGCAACCTTACCGGCCAGGGCCAGCATATCGACATCTCGATGCTCGACTGCCAGCTGTCGATGTTGAACTACATGGCGACCATGCAGTCGCTGTCGGGCCGCGAGCCCGGCCGGTCGGGCAACGGCCATTTCGTCCATGTGCCCTACAACACCTATCGCACGAAGACCCGCCACGTGATCCTGGCGGTGATCACCGATCAGTTCTGGCAGCGGCTGGTCGACATCCTGGATGCGCCGGATCTGCGTAAGGACGCCTATCTCACCCAGCCCGGCCGCTGGGCCGATCGCGATGTCATCAACGCCCGGCTTCAGGAGATTCTGGAGACCGAGAGCTGCGAGCACTGGCTGGCGCGCTTCGGCAACCAGATCCCCTGCGCGCCGGTCAACGACATCGCCCATGCCATGGCCGACGAGCAGATCCGCGGCCGCGGCATGGTGGTGGAGGTGGCCCATCCCTCGGGCCGGCGGGTGGAGATGCCGGGCAATCCGGTCAAGATGTCGGGCATGACCGAGGAGGTGTTCACCGCGCCGCCGCTGCTCGGCAGCCATACCGATCAGGTGCTGGAAGAGCTGCTGGGGCTGGGCGCCGAGGCCCGCGGCGCCCTGCGCGCCCGCGGCATCATCGGCTGAGGACGGCAGAGGGAGGACAGCATGAGCGATCGCGTCACCATCACCGAGGTCGGCCTGCGCGACGGGCTGCAGAACCAGCCGGTGCCTGTCGCCACCGCCGACAAGCTGCGTCTGGCCGGGCTGCTGCTGGAGGCCGGCCTCACCTCGCTGGAGGTCACCAGCTTCGTGAGCCCGAAGGCGGTGCCCCAGCTGGCCGATGCCGAAGCCCTGCTCGCCGGCCTGCCGGCGCGGGCGGGGGTGGACTATATGGCGCTGGTGCCGAATATGCGCGGCTATGAACGCGGCACCGCCGCCGGCGCCCGGGCGGTGGCGCTGGTGCTTTCGGCCACCGAGACACTCAACCGGCGCAACATCAACATGTCGCTGGACCAGGCCCGCGCCGTCTGCCGCGAGGTGATCGGGCGGGCCAAGGCCGAGGGCGTTTTCGTGCGCGCCTATGTCGCCGCCGCCTGCGCCTGCCCTTACGAGGGGCAAACCCCGCTCGCGCGGGTGGTGGCGCTGACCGAAGAGATGTTCGCGGCCGGCGCCGATCAGGTCGCGATCGCCGACACCATCGGGGCCGGCAACCCGGCGCAGATCCGCGACATCGTCACCGCCCTCGCCGGCGGTGTCGACACCGACCGGCTGGCGCTGCATCTGCACGACACCCGCGGCCTGGCGCTGGCCATGGCCTGGGCGGGGCTGGAGGCGGGCATCCGCCGCTTCGACGCCGCGTTCGGCGGACTGGGCGGCTGCCCCTTCGCGCCCGGTGCCGCCGGCAATCTCGCCACCGAGGATCTGGTCTTCATGCTGAGCGAGGCGGGCATCGAGACCGGTATCGACTGGCGCCGGCTGTTCGATGCGGTCGCCCTGGCCGAAACCCTGCTCGACCGGCCATTGGGCGGGCGCATGGCGGCCTGGTGGCGCCAGGCACAGGCGAAGGAAGTGCAGGCGAAGGAAGCTGCCCGCCGGGAGATGCCGGCATGATCGTCGAGGAACGCTGCTACACCATCGCCCCCGCCCATCTGCGCGACTTCCTGACCGTGTTCGAGCGCGAGGGGCTGGGCATCATCCGGCCGATCCTGGGCAATCTGATCGGCTATTTCACCACCGAGGTGGGCATGATCAACGGCGTGGTCCATCTCTGGGGCTATGAGAGCATGGCCGATCGCGAGGCCCGGCGCGCGGTGCTCGCCGCCTCGGAGGACTGGCGCGGTTTCCTGCCCCGGGTGACGCCGTTCATCCAGGCGATGGAAAACCGCATCCTGGTGCCCACCGCCTTCTCGCCGCTGCGCTGATCGCGCCGTCCGTTCCAACCGAGGATCCGCCCATGACCGCCGACACCGATCTCACCACGGACTATCAGGGCGCCGGCTTCATGGGCGCGCTCGGCTTCGGCCGGCGCCCGGCGCTGGTGATCGTCGACGTGGTCCAGGCCTATTTCGACCCCGGCTCGCCGCTTTATGCCGGGGTGGAAGACATGCTGGCGGAGATCCACCGCCTGCTGGCCGCGGCCCGTACCGCCGGCATCCCGGTGATCTTCACCGCTGTCGAATACCAGGCGGGCGGCGCCGATGGCGGGCTGTTCTATCGCAAGGTCGCAGCCCTGAAAGTCTTCGACCGCGGCTCGCCGCTCGGCCGCTTCGCCCGCGGGCTGGAACCCGGGCCCGGCGAAATCGTGGTGACCAAACAATATGCCAGCGCCTTCTTCGGCACCTCGCTCGCCTCGACGCTGACCGCACTGGGCGTGGATACGACCATCATCACCGGCGTCACCACCAGCGGCTGCATCCGCGCCACCGCCCTCGACGCCCTCCAGCACGGCTTCATCCCCATCGTCGTCCGCGAGGCGGTTGGCGACCGGGCGCCGGGGCCGCATGAGGCCAATCTGTTCGATCTGCAGGCGAAATATGCTGATGTGGTGGGGGTGGAGGAGGTGATTGCGCGGTTGGGGGGTGAGGGGACCATATGACCCTTGAGGACGATCAGTGACATTCACGTAAGACGATTGTTGCTCGCAAGCTGGCGTCTATGCGAAAAATAGTGGACACACACTGCAGAGGCAAACAGCCACCGTCGCTATGCATGATCCGGACGGGCTGCTAAGCCGCGACATCGCGGTGTACGTCCTTATGACGGCTAGTAAACGGGGGTTATTGTGGAAGCGTCGCCTGCCAATGTGATCCAGTACTTCAACGGCGAAAAGCAAAATATTATTCCGCTATTTCAGCGACGTTATTCGTGGAATAAGCAGAATTGGCAGGCATTGTGGGACGATATGCTCGTTCAATACGATGCAGAAGACAGGACTTCCCATTTCATGGGAGCGATCGTCTCGGTGCCAGCGCGCAGCGTGCCTGTCGGGGTAAACAAGTACCTGATTATAGACGGTCAGCAGCGTTTGACGACGGTGTCCCTTCTTCTGGCCGCTCTCCGAGACTCAGTTGATGAGAACAGCGCAGCGCGCATACAGGAGGTCTATCTCACCAACCGCTTCCGAGGGCCGGACGATACGTTGAAGTTCGTCCCTACCCAAGCCGACCGCGACTGTTATACGTCCCTCATCTTGCAGCGTGAGAATCCGTCCGACGGCAGCTTGATGTCAGATGCATACAAATTTTTCCGGGATAAGCTCGCAAAAGGGGTCGATCTCAACGGCGATCCCATCGACTGTGCAAAGGTGCTCGAGACAGTGGAGCACGCTCTGCAGGTCGTCATGATCAACCTGGGTGATGCCGATGATCCCTATTTGATCTTTGAGAGCCTTAACTTCAAAGGACAGCCATTGACGCAGGCCGATCTTGTCAGGAACTATATTCTGATGCGTTTCCGGCATTCGATCTCCCCTAACGGTGAACAGGAGCGGATATACAAAAAATACTGGGCGCCGATGGAGGAACAACTGGGCGGCGGCCTGACCGAATTTCTTCGTCACTATGCGATGAAGGATGGTGAGAACGTTTACCAGACGGGCATATATGCGGCTACGAAATCGCGCCTGAGGAATCTGTCGGGACCGGAAAGCGTCGAGGCTGAAGTTGCTCGCATGCACGAATTCTCGAGCATGTATTCGACGATCCTGAATCCGGAGGGAGAGCAGTCAGCTGCCGTGCGGAAGCGCCTGGAGAACATCAAGAATCTCGATGTCGGCACATCATATCCGCTGCTTCTCAGGCTACTAGACGCACGCCGTGTCGGTGCGATCTCAGATGACGAACTGGACAAATGCTTGAGCTTGATCGAAGCCTTCATCATCCGGCGGTCGATCTGCCAGGTGCCGACGAATGCGCTCAACAAGCTGTTCCTCTCTTGGGCGAAGCAGTTCCCGACTGAGAACTACGTGGCCTGGCTCCACAGCGCGATGTCGGCAGGTCAGGGTGGCCGGCGTTTCCCATCCGACGCTGACTTCCGGAACAGCTTTGTCAACGACAAGCAGTACGGAAGGGGGTCGACCCACTTCGTACTCATTCAACTCGAGAGGTTCTCCGGACATCGGGAACCTGCCGATCTGGAGCACGCGACCATTGAGCACATCATGCCGCAAACGCTCAGCGAAAGGTGGCAGCAGGACCTTGGCCCGACCGCCACGGAAGTTCATCAGCGGTTACTCCACACGTTCGGCAACCTCACGCTCACCGGATATAATGCTGAACTTAGCAACCTTTCCTTCCAAGAGAAGAAGGTGAAGTTGGAAAAGACGCATATCGAACTCAATCGAGGTCTGCTCAATCTGGAAAAGTGGGGCGAAGCGGAGATTCAGGCTCGCGCTGATGAGATGTTCGAGGTTGCAGCGCGCCTTTGGCCGGGGCCGCTCGCCAGCCAAACCCGGGGGTAATTCCAGCCAACTTCCAAGGTCAATCACGCTCCCGGCGCGATGATGACAGCAAGAGCAACCGCGCTTGCAGTTCCTGAGCCGGCCCGAGGCCAGTTGTCAGCCCAGATTGAGGCGAGCATCGGCACGACGCTCTTTCAGCGCCACCAGACCGGCTACTTCCGCTCGAAAGAGGGGCGTGAACTGATATGGCATGCCGAGCTGGTCGAAGGCAGCATCATGGCACTGGAGCGGGGGGGGCGTGGCCGGCCCTGGCGGGTGCCCCCGACCTCTCCCCGTCTTTCTCGTGGTTGCCTAAACCTCCGGCGGACAACACCCCCCACCCACCGCCACCAGCGGCGAGGTGCGCAGGATTCTCACCTGGCCCAGATCGCCCGCCAGCGGGGCGTCGAAGGTGCCGTTGGGTTCGGGGAGGAGTTCGATGGCGAGCGCGGTCAGCGGGGTTGCCTCGTCGAAGCCGAAAGCGGCGAGGCGGGCTTCGATGTCGGCGGTGGTCCAGGCGGCGTGGCCGGTGGGGGCAAGGTGGTGCGTGCCGAGGTACCCGGCGCCGGGGCGGCCGTGGGTCGGGCGGCGGGGGGCCGGTTGGGCGCGGCGGAGGTCGAGCTGGATGTTGCGCCAGCTCTGGCCGTCGGCCTGCATCACCCGGCCGTAGAGCACGAACCAGATTTCGGTGTTGGGCGGCTGGATGCGCATCACCCGGCCATCCTGCACCGCCACCGCATAGCCCGCACTGGCGGTGATGCCGGCGCGGGCGCGGCGGATGGCGCAGGCGAGATCGGGCGCCGGGTGCTGCACGCCTTCGATCACCAGCGCCGGGCCGAAGCGGCCCTGGGCGGTGGACCAGAAAGGCGCCGCCTCGGTGCCCTGCGGATGGCCGACCCGGAATTCATAGGTGAAGAAGCCGAAGAGTTCCGGCGACTGGCTGGAGAGACTGGCCGGCAGCGGCAGGGCGTAATGCACGTCGCTGTCCACCGCCTTGATCAGGGGCTGCATGGCGTTCAGCCCGGCATGGTCGTCGCCCTGGCCGGGGCGGATCACCCGCACCGCTTCGGGGTCGAGGTCGAGCCCGGCATAGGGGGCGGGGTCGGCCGCCGGTTCCCAGCCCGGCATCAGCATCGGATCCGGGGTGTGGTGCAGCACCCGGGCATAGATGATGTCGCGCGGGTCGCGGGCGGGGTCGGGTTCGAATTCCAGCCAGAGCATGCGCCGCCGCCGGCCGGTCGCCTCGTAATCGCCAAGGATGGTGTAGTCGGAAAAGGCATGGCCGGCCGAGACCAGTTTCGGCGCCACCTTGGGCGCGGTTGCGACCGGCAGCCGGGTTTCCACCTCCACCGATTGCGTGCCGCCATCGTCGAAACGCGCGGTCAGCGTATAGGTCAGACGGACCTCGTAAGGGTGGCCGTCGGGGCCGGTGGGCGGTTCCAGCGCGTCGAGGAAGACCAGATCCAGGCTCTCGCGGTCGGGGGCGGCCCTGAGCGCCTGGCCGTTGATCGCATGATCGACCGATATGCTGCCGAGCGACCGGGTCGAGATCTGGCCGATCGGCAGCAGCTCCACCCGCCGCGAGACGGTGACGGCGGGGCTGGACAACCCCGTCCAGCTCCAGTCGCGATCCAGCCTGAGGCGCACCAGGTTCAGCCAGACCTGTTCCAGCTCCACCGGGCTGGTCAGGGTCAGCGCGCCGCCATCGGGCGCCAGGTGATGTTTCAGCCCGGCGCAGCCGAATACCGTGCGCCGGCCGGGGACGCCGTAGAGCGTGCCATCCTCTGCCACCAGCCCGGTTGCGGCGGCAAGCCGCGTGACCATCAGCTTCGTGGCCCCCGGCTGGGCGGCCGCCACCGCGGTTTCGGCCGCGCGCGGCACTTCCGGTTGCAGGAAGACCGAGGCCAGACGCTCCTGATCGGTGGTGGGCGCAAACAGCGGCGGTTCGGGCGAAAGCGGCACCGTCACCGTGCCCGGCCACAGCTCTCCCGGGCTGCCCAGACGCGCGGCCTCGGACCCGAAATAGCCCGGATCCGCACGGCCCAGCGCCCGCACCAGCACCCGGACATTGCGGCCGCGCGGCACCACCACCGGCCCGGCGCCGGGCAGGCCGCCATCCATCGGCCAGGCGATGTCGGAAAGGCGCGCGCAATCCACCCAGTCGAGGGTGAGGTCCAGCACCGCGGGTGCGGCAGGATCGACCAGCGCCGGGAAGGCGCGGGTGGTGCGGTACAGCAGGGTGAAGCCGGCATCGCCGCCGGCCGGGTCGAAGCGCGGCGCCTGGACCAGGACGCGGATCTCCAGCAGATCGGCATCGGGGTCGGGCATGTCCGGCACCACCCAGGCGGCCGGCGGCCGGCCCTGATTGGCGCGGCCGATCGCGGCCAGATGGTCGAAAGCGCCGGGGAAGCCGGTGAACACCGCCTGGGGATAGCCGATCCGCGGCCGGTGGATCTGGAAATGCCGGGGCGTGTGGGCGCCGGCCCCGTCCAGGTCGCGGCTGCGCACCGGGCCGGGCGGGATCATCCGGCGGAAGGCCTGGCGCGCCACCGGTGCCGCGGCCGGGTTGACCGGATCGGCATCCGCCGCCGGGCCGCCGCCGGTGGTATCGGCCAGCCGCACCCGGAATTCATAGTCGCGGCCATAGCGCAGCGGCACCGCCCCGGCGCCGGTGCCGGAATAGGGCAGGGCCGCGGTTCGTGCCGGCCCGCGCAGCAGCACCTCGTCATCGCCGGGGGCGACCAGCGAGCCGCCGGCCCAGCGGGCGAAGAACACCGGCAGCCAGAACTGCCCGGCGACGGTCATGGGGTGGACCTCGACGATGCCCTCGGCATCGAAACCGGGGATCGCGGCCCCGCCGACCGCGAAACCGGGCGAGGTGACCGCCTGCAGCGAGGTCCAGCCGGCATCGCCGGCCGCGCGCACATCGATGCGGTAGCCGAAGACCGCGCTCGGCGCCTCGGGCGGCAGCGATCCGTCCATCTCGGTGCCGATCGCGCGGTTGGTGGCGACCAGCGTGTCCTCGTCGTCCCAGGCGAGCTGAATGCCGGGGTCGAGCCGGAGCGGCGGCCCGCCGGCGGCATCCTCGGCGCTGCCGTCGGCATGGATCGGCTGGCGGGCATGGACGATCTTGGCGAAACCGTCGTCGAAGACGGCGGCTTCCGGAAACACCTGGTCCAGCGGGCCGAGGCCGGCCGCCGCCGCGGCATCCGCCGCTACCGGGAACAGCGTGGCGGTGAAGACCGGCCGCGGCTCCGCCCGGTCCAGCCGGGGCAGGCGGGTGGCGTAAAGTTTCGCCCAGCCCGGATCGGCGGCGGCCTCGGCCGCGAAGGGATGGCCGGCCGCCAGCGAGAAGAACAGCCAGCCGCCCGGATGGGCCTGGCCCGGCGCCGGTTCCGGCAGGTCGATGGTGACGGTGTGGATCAGCCCGGCGGCGCGGGCGACCGGCGGCTGGCGCAGCAGCACGGCGAAGCCTTCGCCCCAGCTCATTTCGTCGGTCTCGGGCGGGGTGGGGCGTGCCGGGGGCGGCGGGCATTTCAGCAGGCAGTGATAGGTGTCGTCGATCGAGGCGAGCGGCGTTTTCGGCGCCACGAACCCATGGGAGCGGCGATAGCTGAGCGGCAGGTATTTGCGCAGCCGGAAGTCGTCGCTGCGGACATGCACCGTCTCGGGCTGGGTGAGCTTGAATTCGGCGCGCAGCCAGTCGAACAGCGCCGCCTGATCGGGCGGCGGCGCCAGATCGACAAGCTGGGGCCCGGCCGGCACATCGGCCAGCGTCGCCACCCGCCCCGGATCATCCGAGATATGGGCGGCAAGGCGCAGCGCCGTGCCCTGGAAGGCCGGGGCGGTGGGGGGCCCCAGCGGCTGGGCCGGGTCGCCCACCGGCACCAGCAGCAGGTTCACGGTCAGGCGGCCCTGGGGGGCATCCCAGGACTGAAGGAAGGGGAGAATCGACAGGCGGGGTGCGGCCATGGCCGGGGCCTCCTCAGATCTTGTCTTCCTTGGAAAAACCGATACTGGCCTTGATCGAGAAGAACAGGATCTTCACGTAGATGCCGACCTCGCCTTCATAGGCGGCGTAGTCGCCATCGACCTTCTTCACGATCATCAGCGAGAATTCGCCATAGACGCCGACGGTGACGATCTTGACGTCGACCTTGGCATCGAAGAAGACGAAGCCGCCGAAGCCCCAGTCGCCTTCATAGACGATCACCGGGCCGATGCCGACCGAGGCCTCGGCCTTGAACGGCCCCAGATGGCCGCCGACGCCGATGCCGATATAGGCCTTCAGCTCGAACGACGCCTTGGAGAAATTGCCCACCACCGCGCCGCCGCCCGAGGGGTCGGTGGTGAGTTGCGGCATATAGGTCTTGCCGCCGAGCGAGAATTCGGCGCCGTAGACCACTTTCCACGGGCTGGTCGGGGTCTCGCCCTCCAGCGCGACCGAGATGCCGCCGCCGACGAATTCGACCTTGGCCTCGGTGCGCGGGCTGCCGGGGGGCAGCAGATCGGGGGGAATGTCGACCTCGTCGGTGCCGGCCTCGAACACCGCGCCGACCTTGAGATCCAGGGGGCCGAGCTTGACCTCTTTCTCGGCCACGGTCTTCAGCTTGACCTTGTATTTGAGATTGGTGGCGGCCAGGTCGATCGGCGCAATCTCGGGCCGTGACGAGAAGCCGGGCAGGAAGGTCATGATGTCTTCCAGCACCGGATGCATCAGCGAGTTGATGGCGGTGAGCTTCGGCCTGAGCGTGCTGCCGCCGATGATGTCGGTCTGCATGCCGGTGACGTCGGTCAGCCCCAGAATATCGGTCCAGACCTTGACCCGCGGCATGGTCAGCGACCAGCTGTCTTCCTCGATCGCAAGCGTGATCGAGCTTGCGGCATAGTCGATCCGGCTGCCGGCATCGACATCGTCGGAGAGCACGATCTGCACCGGCCCCGGCGCCATGGCGACCGGCGGCATCAGCCGGAAACGGCCATTGGCCGGGTTCACCCGCAGGCGGTGACTGCCGGCCCCGCCGAGCGGGATGGCCGCATCGGGGTGCGGGAAGACACCGGCCCCGGTGGTGCGGGCGAAGACATCGGCGAACAGGGCCGGCAGGCCGGCGGTGATGTCGGAACTGCCGATCTGGATCCTGGGCCGGCGGAAGGCCAGGGCATGGGTGGGGGTGGTCTGGACGAAGGCGTAATCGGCCCGCGGGCTGGCGCCCGAGAACAGATCCTGCGGGTCCTGGAAGGTGAGAAGGGGGGATGGTGCCGGCACGCGGATCCTGTCGGCCAGCGGCGTGGCGGCCTCGCCCGCGCGCAGCACCGCCACGCCGTCGGGGGCGGCCACCGCCTCTCCCGGCTGGTCGGGATGGGCGGGGCCGGGGAAGGCCGCCACCGACCAGGCGCCGTTGCCGGCGCCGAATTGCGGTGCGCCGCGCAGTGCGCCGACGATGGCGGGGTGGGGGCCGTTCCAGGCGGGTGCGGCCTCGATCCGTTTCAGCCGCATCCGGAAGCCCGAGGCATCCAGCGGCAGCGATACCTCTATCGGCCCGCCCGCCGGACCATAGACCCGCAGCAGCTGGTCCAGATCGGCGGGGGTGATCGGGTCGCCCACCGGCAGCAGATGCAGCCAGCCCAGCATGCCGCGGACGGGGGTGCGGGCATGGGCGGCATCGGTACCGATCTCGGCCACCGCATCGAAATACATCGGCAGCACCCGCCCGCCCGAGGGCAGATCGATCGCCGGCCGGTCCGACGGGCGGATGCGGGAGACGTCGTAAATCCCGCGGATCAGCCCCGGATGGACCTCGTAATCGGGCGAGACCGGCGCGCCGCCGCCCGCGGGCACATGGCGGAAATCGAACAGCCCGGCCGAGGCCGCCTGCCAGCCGCTGTCGCGGCGCAGGACACCACCACCGCCACGGCGTTCGATGGTGACGGTGCGCGTCGCCCTGATCCCCCAGGGGTAGATGACGCTGACGAATTTCACCACCTCCAGCGCCGTGCGCCCGACCATCACCTGGAACTGGACCTTGGCCGCCTCGGCGAAGGCGGCGAAGGGGTTGCCCCAGTCGCTGAAGGTGCTGCTGCCATAGCCCGAGAGATCGAGCCGGGTGACCGGCACCCGGGGGCGGAACAGGGTGAATTCATTGTTGAACATCGCCTCGACCGCGCCCTCGGGGCCGGCGGTGGCGCCCAGCACCGAGATGTTGAGCGGCGCGCCCGAGGCCAGGTCGACGCCATTGGGCGTCTGGGTGGCGAGGCCGCGGAAGCTGGCGCTCTGCCGGGGCGGTGCGGCCGTGGGCGTGCCGGCGCGCAGGCTCAGCTGATGGCCGCCTTCAAGCGGCCCGCCCCGGTCGAATCGCGGCCGCAGCATGGTGGCGGTATCGGCGGCCGCATCGGCATCGGCGGCGCCTTTCAGCTCGATCTTGGCCATCATGCCGAAGGGCAGGGTGGTCAGCACCTCCAGCGGATCGCCGCTGTTGAAACCCGCGACCATCTCTTCAAGGGCGAGATCGGGGATGGCCGGGCGCAGTTTCGCGGCACCGCGGATCATCGCCGGCCCGCCATCGCTTGCCGAGGCGAGCGGGGTGGGGAACCAGCCGAGCGTCACCAGATCCTGGTCGGCATCCAGCGTGCGCACGGGTTCCCACTGAATCTGGGGCAGGGCGAAGACGCGCAGGCCGGTCCTGAAGCGCAGCCCCTCGATCTCGGCCACGGTGCCCGGCTGGGGGACGGCATGGGTCAGGGGCTGGTCGACCCTGGTGTCGAAGGCGACGCCGATCTGATGGCGCCTGGTCGAGACGTCGAGCAGCGACACCCCCGGCCGGCGGCCCAGCGTGCCCACCCGGTCGGTGAAACTGTCCCGCGCCTTGGGCCAGACCTCGTTGCCCTTGAACTTTTCGGCGGCGCGGCGGGCGCGCTCCCATGTGGCCTGTTCGGCCTCGCCGCGCAGGCCTGTGCCCTGGGCGGTCTGGCCGGTCAGCTCGCGATCGGGCAGGCGTGCGGGCCGCTGATCGGGCTTGGAGGGATTGTCGCAGCCGAGCAGGGGCGGCGGCAGGTCGCCGGCGAAGGCGAGGGCCGGCGGGCCGTCGCCCGACCAGCTGACCGCGGCGCGCAGCACGCCCCCCGATGCGGCGGCGGCGGCCTGGGGCAGCGGCAGCCCGCCGGCACAGGACGAGACATAAGGGTCGGGCAGGGTCGGCAGCCAGTTCAGCAGGCCGAAGACCAGATCCAGCGTGCCGGCGCGGATCACGCCGTCGGCATCCACCGTGCCCGACACGCGATAGAGGGCAGGCAGCCCGGTGGCGAGCACGGCATTTTCAACCACCAGCCGCAGGCTGCCGGGGGGATCGCCGGCAAAGCCGGTGGCGATCAGATCGGCCTGAAGCCGCCCCGCCTCTTCGGCGATCATCACCATGGCGGTCACCGGCCGGGTGGTCACGGGCCGGCCGGCATGGTCGCGCGGGCAGGCGAGGCGTTCGGCCATGCGGGCCTCGGCCATGGCGAAATGCCGCCCGGCGCCGGCGCAGCCGATCACCACCGCACCGGCGGCGGCGAGTGTGGCGGTGACGCTCTGGCGCCCGGCGATCCCGGCCCCCAGCGCCCAGAGATCGAAGCGGGTCACGGCGCCGGGATCGGCGGCGGCGTTGCGGTCGACCAGCATGAAAATGCCCTGGCCGATCAACAGGGTGGGGTCGGTGATCCGCACCCGGCCATCCAGCCCCACCCAGCCGACCCGTGGATCGCCCTTCAGCGCAAAGCACCAATGGCCGCTGGTGCTGGCCTGGGGCAGGGTCTGGGGGGCGGCGTTCACCACCACCGGGATCAGCCAGCCGCCGCGGGCGATGCGGAACCCGGCATCGAAGCTGGCTACCCGCCAGTCGATCCCGGCGGCATCGATCGCCTCGGGCTTGATGTCGGCCGGGAACCAGAGCCCGTTTTCGGCCGCGTTCCACATAACCTTCTCGGTCGGGGCGACGGTATGGGCGGTGCCGCCGAATCGCGCCTCGCCGCCATCGAGCGCCACCGTCGCCTTGCCGCCGTCGATGGTGATGGTGAGTTTGGCGGGTGCCGTGATCGCCGCATCGGGGCAGGTATTGGCCGGGTCGGGCGCGTAGCCCAGCTCCAGCACGATTTCGCCTTTGGGCGGTGCGGCGATGGCGGTGCCGCTGGCGGCCGCGGCGGCGAAGCGCGCCGTGCCGCGCCGGACCGGCAGCCCGGCCCAGCCATCGGCCGGCGCCTTGTTCGAAAACAGCCCGGCCGCGATCCAGACCGTGCCGGCGGCGATGCCGATCGACACCTGATCGCGCGTGCGCCGCGCCGAGCCGCCCGAGACCAGCATCAGCGGCGCCGCCTGGCCCTTGGGCGTGATCGGCGTCAGCTTGCCCGCCTCGAACACGTCGACGAACAGCCGCCGCCCGTCCAGATCGATGAACGGCCCGGCCACCCTGGACGGCGCCAGCCCGCGCAGATCCGCCGCCGGCCCGATCCCGGCCATGGCCAGCACCGAAAACGCATCCTGCGGCCGCGCCGCCAGGACGCCCGCCTCCCCGCCTTCGGCCTTTCGGCCCTCGCTCTTTGCGGCCTCGATCTTTCCGGCCAGCACATCAAGATCTGCCGCCGCGGTCCGCCGATCGGCCTTCAGGCCCGGCAAAAGGCGGGCGAACCCCGCCATCGGGTCATCCTGGGGCATCCGTCCCTCCCGGATCGATACACTATCAATAGTTGTATGATGTTGTCAGGAAGACTGTGGAAAGCGGGCGGATGTGATGCCCGTCACAAACATGGTAGTGCAATTTATGTGCGAAGAGGGAGTCGAATCATTTCATTTTATGGCGAAAAATTGGCCTGGAATATGCACTTAACAAGAAGAGGGTGCCATAGCGTGGCCGGAGGGGCACCAGAAGGTGGGTCATCCAGTAGATACAACCTGAGATTATTTGGCAGGGGCGTGCCCACGACCTGTCATGCGACGCAACTATATACGGTTGCAATTCCGCATAAATCTCCCATATTGGGAAATCAGAAACCGGGGAGGGAGCGGCACGGCGATATGAGTCGGCACGACAAACTGGTTGCCCGGCTCAGGGGCAAGCCGAAGGACTTCACCTGGGACGAGCTGGTCAGACTGCTGGAGGGTCTGGGATACAGCGAGGCGGCGACCGGCAAGACAGGGGGGTTTATCCATGACACCGCGCCGACCATCGCGTTGCACAAGCCGCACCCCGGCAACATCGTCAGGATGTACGTCATCGAGGATGTGTTGCGGGTACTGACCGAGGAGGGTCTGATATGAGCAGGATGCTGGAATATAAGGGCTATCTCGGCTCGGTCGAGTACAGTGACGAGGACGAGGTGTTGCACGGGCGGCTGGAGTTCATCCGTGATCTGGTGACCTATGAGGGCGTGGACGGAAAAGGCCTCAAGGCTGCTTTTCACGAGGCCGTGGACGATTACCTTGAGCTTTGCGCGGCCCAGGGCCGTAAACCCGATATTCCCCTGAAGGGCAGCTTCAACGTCCGGCCCGGCCGCGACCTGCACCGCCGCGCCATGCTCTATGCCAGGCGCCGGGGCGTGAATCTGAATACCGTCGTCAGTGACGCCCTGCGTCGTTTTCTCGACCACGAGGACCATGCAGCCTGATCTTCCGTGATCCGGTCGTGCTGGAAGCCGAGGTACAAGGGAGCGGGATCCGACATAAATACATAAAGACATATCTATGTATTGTAGGAACCCAGCCCCTGGTCGACGCGGGGTGCACAGAGATTGGGATAGTATGGAGTTCTGGACAGGAGTAGGCATCCGCGACCTGGCCGCGGACGCCAAAGCCCATGATGCCTGGTTCCGCGCCAAGGTTCTGGAGGCACTGGACGACGATCGGCCGGCCGTGTCACACGACCGGGTGATGGACGAGGCTCAGGCACTGATCGACAGGAAGCGCCGTGCCCGGTCTTGAATGGCGGGAGACGGCGCGGGCCGCCATCCCACGCACACATCCCGGGATCCCCACCCCATGACCGACGCCCGCGCCTGGGAAATGCGTGTCTTTCTGCGTGTCGCGGCGCGCGGGGCCTTCAGTGCGGCCGGGCGGGAGCTGGGGATCACGCCGTCGGCGACCGCCAAACTGATCACGCGGATCGAGGCGCGGCTGGGGGTGCGGCTGGTGGAGCGGTCGACCCGGCGGTTGCGGTTGACGCCCGAGGGCGAGGTCTACCGCGAGCGGGCCGAGGCGCTGCTGGCCGAGCTGGAGGCGATGGAGGCCGAACTCGCCGGTCAGGCGGTGGTGCCGTCGGGGCTGGTCAGGATCAACAGTTCCATCCCCTTCGGCCGGCACTGCCTGCTGCCGCTGCTGCCGGATTTCACCATGCGATATCCGCAGATCCGGCTGGACCTCACCTTCACCGACGAGGTGGTGGATCTGTATCTGGCGCGGGTCGACATCGCCTTCAGGGTGGGCAAGCTGGGCGATTCGGGCCTGCGCGCGGTGCATCTGGGCGAGGTGCGGCGGCGGATCGTGGCCTCGCCCGACTATCTGGCCCGGCGCGGCGTGCCGCGGCGGCCCGACGA
>NZ_NYWI01000084.1:0-9135 GCF_002684955.1 Tistrella sp.
CACCTGCCTTCGCGGGGGTGACGGGAGAGGGGTTGGAGGGCGGGACGGAAACGCCATGCCGTCCATGCCCGCCGCGGCCGGCCGCCCGGTCCCCGATCACCCTGGCGCCGCCGCCCTGCTGACGTCACACCCCGGCGGCACCGTGGTGGCCCCTGCCCCCACCACCGTCATCCCCGCGCAGGCGGGGATCCACCTTCCTGTCCGCACGACAACCGCCATCCATCCACATGACAGAAAAACGGAGACATCCATGTTCGCATCCGGGCTTCTTCAGGGCCGTCGGGCGCTGATCACCGGTGGCGGGTCCGGGTTGGGGCTCGCCATTGCGCGGCGCTATGCCGAACTCGGCGCCGATCTGGTGCTGGTGGGGCGGCGGGCCGCCGTGCTGGAGGCGGCGGCAGAGGGTATCCGCGCCGATCACGGCGTGGCGGTCGACTGCCTGCCCTGCAATGTCCGCAATGCCGATGCGGTCGAGGCGATGATGGACCAGGCCTTCCGGAACCGGCCGGTCGATATCCTGGTCAATTCGGCCGCCGGCAATTTCCTCGCCCGATCGGAGACGCTGTCGCCGCGGGCGATCGATGCGGTGGTCGATATCGTGCTGAAGGGCGGGGCCAATGTGACGCTCGCCGCCGGCCGGCGCTGGATCGCGGCCGGGATGCCGGCCGCCGTGCTGTGCATCCTGACCCAGTCGGCCCTGACCGGCGCGCCCTATAAGCTGCCCTCGGCCATGGCCAAGGCGGGGGTGCTGGCGATGATCCGCTCGCTGGCGGTGGAATGGGGGCCGGCGGGGATCAGGCTGAACGGCATCGCGCCCGGCCCCTTCCCGACCGAGGGCGCCTTCGGCCGATTGCGGCCCGCGGGCACCGACCTGCCGCCGGCCGAGGCGGGGGTGGCGCTGGGCCGCACCGGCCGGCCGCAGGAACTGGCGGATCTGGCCGCCTTCCTGGTTTCCGACGGCGCCGGCTATATTACCGGCGAGGTGCTGGCGATCGATGGCGGCCGGCGCCTGGAAGGCGCCGCCGGCCCGGAACTTCCCGCCCTGCGCAGCTGGACGCCCGACACCTGGGCGGCGCTGCGCAATCTTGGACGACAGCCCGCCGCAGCGGCCGGCGGAAAGGAGACGGCATGATGTCCCGCGCGCTTGCGAACGTCCCCCTGGGCCGGGGTGGGCCGGCCGTGCCGGTGCTGGGCCTGGGCTGCATGGCGATGACCGGCAGCTATGGCGCGCGCGACGCCGGCGAGGCCCTGCGCACCATTCACCATGCCGTCGATCGGGGCGTGACCCTGATCGACACGGCCGACATGTATGGCTGGGGCGCCAATGAGGAGCTGGTGGGCCAGGCGCTGACCGCCCGCCCCGGCCTGCGGCAGCGGGTGCAGATCGCCACCAAATTCGGCTTCGTGCGGCCGGATGGCGGCGGCGATATCCGCGGCATCGACGGCCGGCCGGAACGGGTGCCGCTGGCGCTGGAGGCGAGCTTCCGCCGGCTCGGCACCGATGTCGTCGACCTGTGGTATCTGCACCGGCTGGACCCGGATGTGCCGGTGGAAGAGACGGTCGGCGCCATGGCCGACGAGGTCCGGAAGGGGCGGGTGAAACAGATCGGGTTGAGCGAAGTTTCACCGGCAACCCTCAGAAAAGCCGCAGAAATTCACCCGATCGCCGCGGTGCAGAGCGAGTTTTCCTTGGTCTCTCGCGAGCCCGAAAACGGCCTGCTCGCCGCCTGCGCCGAGACCGGGACCAGCTTCGTCGCCTATGGCGCGCTGGGCCGCGGCCTGCTCGCCGGATCGGTCGGCGGCGGCGGGCTTGCGGCGGATGACGGGCGGAAGATCTACCCCCGCTTCGCGCCCGAAAACCTTGCCCGCAATGCCGACCTCGCCGCCCGGCTGGCGGCACTTGCGGCCGGGCGCAACACCACCCCCGCCGCCCTGGCGCTGGCCTGGGTGCTTTCGGCCGGCACCCCTGCCGCCCCGGTGATCGCCCTCTTCGGCGCCTCGCGGCCGTCGCGGGTGGACGACAATCTGGCGGCATTGGCCCTGCAGCTGACGGCAGAGGACCGCGCCATCATCGGCGCCGCCCTGCCGGCCGAGGCGGTGGCGGGGGATCGCTATGCGCCGGACCGGATGGCTGCCATCGATCGGTGACATACCCCACCGGGTGACATCGGGCGGTCGGATCGCTACATATTCCCGGTTCCGCAACCGGCGAGATGAAGGAGACGCGATCGCATGACCGCCATCGACCGCCTGCCTGCCACCGATCCCCGCGCTGCGCTGAAGCTGTTGTCGGCGGCGTTGATCAAGGTTCACAAGGCGATGCTCGATACCGAGCTGGAGCGGTTCGGTGCGGCCGCGGATCCGTATCAGCGGTTGTCGCTGGTGACGGGGCATCCGGATTTCGCCTGGCTGAAGGCCATCTCGGATCTGATCGTCGCAATCGACGAGACCCGCAGCCCGCGGCGCCTGCCGCCGCCGGGGCCCGGGGATGTGGCGCGGCATGCAGGCGAGGTTGCCGCCCTGGTGCGGCCGGGGCCCGACAGCCTTGCGACCGCAGAGGCCGGCGAGGCCGCGGGCGCGCAGGCGCGCTATCATGCCCTGGTCGGCGAGGTCACCGAGGTGGCCGTGGCCCATGGCGTGCTGCGCAAGGTGCTGGACCAGCTGCACCCGCCGGCACAGGCGCATTGATCAGGGCCGACGACCGGAACGACCGGACAATGAAGACCGCCGGGGGCGATACGGCCCCCGGCGGTTTTTCATGGGTGGCGGGCAAGGCTCAGACGAAGGGCGGGTTGCAGTCTTCCCTGCGGGTCTGCTCGGGGCTGTCGGCGCGGCGGTCGGGCTCCAGGTTCCATTCGGCCTTGTGGCGGGCGATTTCGATATGGCAGCTCAGCTGGGCGGCCATGCCGGCCGGGTTGTGCCATTGCGGCGTGGCGCCGAACTTCGCCTGGACCTCGGCGAAGACCGCGCCGGCCGCTGAGGCCGCGACATTGCGGGCGCAATCGGTCGGCACCAGGCTGAGGCTCAGATGCGGTGAGCCGGGATGGGTGGTCCAGCCGCCGCGTTCGATATATTGCGGGCAGGCCGCCGCCGCCGCCGGCTTGATGGCCTGGTCGGCATCGACATAGTGGAAGGTGGCGTTCTTGTTCGCCGTGGGCAGCGTCATGCGGATCACCGGCACGAACCGGCCGGTGGTGCGGTAATAGTCGGCCTGGTCGCCGCGCGCATCCAGCAGGGCCTGATCGCCGGCATTGGCCAGGTAGAAGAAGGATTCGATCGGCAGCTTGTCGCCGATGCCCTGCGCCCAGGTGGCGGCGCGCATCTCGTTCTGCTGGCCCAGAGAGACCGGGCCCAGCTGGTTCATCGCCCGGATGACCTGCTGGAAGGCGTAGGCCGTGCCCTGGGGCGGGTTGGTGTGGTCGGCAACGGTGAAGCCGCAGGCCCGGAACCCGGTGCTGGAATTATGCGGCTGATAGGTGCTCAGCCACTGCTCGGCGGTCAGAACGCCGATCGACTGGCAGGGGGCGCTGCGATTGGTGGTGTCGTCGGTCCGCCTGCCGCACCCCTGGTCGGTGCGCGCATCGGTGGCGCCGTCCAGCGGGAAGGCACAGACGAAATTGAAATCCATCGCCCAGGACGGCGCACCGAAGATCGGATAGACGGTGTAGCCGTTATGATAGTTGAAGGCGAGGTTTTCGAACCGCGCATCGGCGCGCAGATACGAGAAGGATACGCCGCCCGTCCGCACCGATGTGGGGCTCGGATCCCAGGAATGATAGGCGGTGGAATAGCGCGTGCCGCGGAAGATGACGCCCGAGCACAGAAAGGCGGGGCGCGAGGGCCCGCCGCAATCGGCGGCGGTGTTGTAATAGCGATCGGTCAGATCGGATGCGGTATGGGTGCTCTGCGCACCCGCCGGCAGGGCGGCGGCGACGGCCAGCACAAGCGCCAGCCCCAACCCCTGACCCAGACGGCCGATATGTTGCCAGAAACGACTCACGGAAAACCTCCCGGTCGGCGGCACAGCTTCGCGTCGCCGCCCGGGACGACCGGCGCCGGGCATGCAGAGAGCCGGGCGCAGCTGCTGGCAAAAAGCAGATGCGGCGGGCGGGCGACGGAGGTCTGCGCGTGGTTACGTGACCAGGGGATTGTCCCGATTCGGCTGGGTGTTCTCAATCATTAATTGTTAAATATCCTCATAATAAACATCTAGGGTTCTAATGCTGAACCCGGTTCCACTCGATCGCCCGGCGGCGCCAGTGCTCGCCGATCGCCTGGGTGAAATCGGCGCGGACCAGCTTGGCGCGGGCGATGAGGTGGGTGTCGTCCTCGCGCCGGATCACGATGCCTTCGGGCGGGCCGTCGCGATAGCGGCTGCGGGCGCCGGTCAGGATGCGCAGAAGCCCCTCGACGCCGTCGGTCACCCGGCCGGTGAACAGGGCCGGCACGGTTTCGATGCCGATCTGCTGCGCCAGCGCGTTGCGGGCCCTGGTGCTGCGGAAACGCCCGGTCTCGCGCTCGTAGACATCGAAAGCCAGGAACAGATCGGGCAGCGCGTCATAGCCCAGGGAATGCCGGGCGGCCAGCCATTCGCCGAACAGGATCAGCCGGTCGATGGCCAGCGCATCGAACAGCCGGTCTTCATGCAGGGCCAGCCAGTCGCCCAGACGCTCGAACTGGCCGGTGAAGGGGGCATGGAGATACTGGCCGCGATTCTGCGCGCGCACCAGCCCGGTCTCAGGGTCGACCGACAGGCCCAGATTGGCGCCGTCGACCTTTTCTTCGATCACCACCGGCCCGTCCAGCAGGTGATCGATCTCCTCGGGCGAGAGCAGCTTGTCGTCGCGCGGTGCACCCGCGCCAAGCCAGGCGACATGGGCAGTCTGGGGAAAGCGGAAAAACCCGGTCATCGGCCGAACTTGTTGTGGTGGAAACGCTGGGCCTCATCCTTGCAGATGAAGCGGACCTCCACCCCGTGATGCGCCAGATCCGGCGCCCAGTCGAGCCATTTCGAATCCGCCGCCTGCAGGATCGGCGGATGGGCGGGGTGGGCTGAGGCCACCGCAACGAATTTGCGGTCGGGCGGATCGAAATTGCCCAGCGCCGGATCATCGGGGAATTCGGCCCAGCCGCGGGCCTCGTCGGGGGTGATGGTGACCTGTTCACAGCGCGCCGGATTGCCGGCCTGACGCAGCAGCCATTTCAGGAACACATCCCCCGGCCCCTTGCCGCGATTGGGGCGCAGCTTGTGGCCGTATTCTTCCAGGATCGCCCAGCCGTCATCGATCACCACCCGGCCGGATTGCAGTATCTCCTGCAGGGTGAGCGCACAGGCCGCCACGCAATCGGGGCCCACGTCGTCATGGGCGCCATTGGCGATGAGCAGGACATTGGTATCGATGATCCGCCGCGGACGGGGCGTGGGTCCCTCGCTCATGCCCCGCCCTCCCGGCGCGCCTTGCGCCGGGCGGCCGCCGCCACAGCGCGGGCGGGGACATCGGCCATCTCGTCGCCGAACACGTCGTCGGGCCAGTTCAGGATCTCGCCGGTCTCATCCATCTCCAGCCGCTCGATCGTGGCCGGCACCGTGCCCGGGCACCAGTGTACGGCCACGCGGTCGGCCGCGAGCTGCGCCTCGGCGATGCGGCGCTGAATGCGGTTCAGCAGCGGCTCGGAATGGGTCTCGACCAGGATCTGAAGCCGGCGGGCGCGGCCGCCCTCGCGGGCATCGAGCGCGTCGATCAGCAGATCGCCCAGCGCCGCCTGGGCGGCCGCATGCAGATGCAGCTCGGGCTGTTCCAGCCAGAGGGTCGATCCGGCCGGCACCAGAAAGGCCGCCACCGCCGCCGGCAGCACCTGCGACAGGCCGAACCCGGCCTCGGCAAAGGGGGCCTGGCCGCCGCGCCGGCCGCGGGCGATCAGGGCCACGCCGCCCGGGGCATCGACCAGATCCACCCCCGCGACCAGGCCGAGGGTCGCCAGACGGTCGGAAATCATGTCGGCAAAGCCGCGCGCGGCGCCATCGCCGATCGAAAGCCGGCGGCCGGCGCGGTCGGCCGCGGCCATGGCCGGCACGGCCCCCTGCCCGCGCGGCCCCACATCGGCCGGCACCCGCGCCGGCACGGCATAGCTGCGCCGCGGCCGGGCACGCAGGGGGCCCAGCATCACGAAACCACCGACCGCGGCGGCGGTGGCGGCGGCCAGCACATCGATGGCGGCCGCATCCTTGTCCACGGGATGGCCGTCATGAACCGCCACCACCCGCAGCGGGCGGTCGGCCTTATCGGTCACGGTCCAGTGAAGCCCGTGCAGCCGCGGCCGGCCGGCCGGATCGAGGCCCAGTTCGACCGACACCGCCAGCCGGCGCGCGCCCTGCACCAGGGCCGCCTGCATGGACGCATCGGGCTGCCAGGCCAGATCGATGCCGATGAGCCGCGTAGGCTCGCGGTCGCGGATCATGTCGCGCACGGCCTCGGCCGGCAGGGCGGCGACCAGGGCCGCGGGGTCGGTGAAACCGCGATCGGCGATGCGGGCCAGCGCGTCCAGCGCCTGGGCGATGCTGCTTTTGCCGGCGCCATTGGCGCCGTAGAACAGGGTGAGCGGGGCCAGCGCGATATCGCCGCTATCGGCCCAGGCCCTGACATTGCGCAGACGGATGGTGGTGTACATGGGGGGCAGACCTCCGGCCGGGTCCGCGTGATGCGGAACGGGCCGACCCTATCAAGGCCGCCCGCCCATGACCAGAGGACCCGGGGTCGCAGCCCGAAGGCGGCCGCTCAGGCGCCGGCCGACAGTTTTTCCAGCGCCCCGCCCGGGAACCACGAGGTGTCGATGCGGTAATAGCGGTCCTGAAAATCCGCCATGTCGCGCAGGCCCTGCTCGTCGGCGATGCGGATCGAGCGGTCGATGCGTTCGATCAACCCGGCGCGTTCCATCAGCGACAGGGTGCGGCTGACATAGACATTGGTCAGCCCCAGCGTGTCGCCGACCAGTTCCTGGCTGAGCGGCAGTTCGAAACTGTCGCCGACATCGGGGTTGGTGATGCGCAGCCGGCTCAGGATTTCGAGCAGGAAATGCGCCACGCGCTCATCGGCATTCATCCGGCCGATGGTGCGGATCCGGTCGAGCAGAACCACGTGGTCGATCATGCCGAGCGTCATGATCAGCGCGGTCAGCCTGGGGCTGTCGGTGAAGATGGTGTCGAGCCGGCTTTTCGGAAAAGGGCAGAGACAGAGGTCGGTTGCGGCCTGCAGGCCGGTGACGGCATGTTCATAGGCGATGTCGGGAATGCCGATCACATCGCCCGGATGATGGATCTGAAGCACCTGCCGACGGCCATCGGCCATGATGGTGTAGGAAAAACACCAGCCGGTCTTGACGACATAGAACATTTCCGTGGGCGCGCCCATCTCGCGCACCACATCCCGGACCCGCCATGTCTGTTCCTGTCGCTGCAGATCGGTGAGATGTTCTATGTCCGGTCGGGACAGTTCCAGGTAATACCCCATTTTATCGATGAGACAGTCACCGGATCGCGGCGATTTTCTGGTATAGATGTCTCTCATGCGAGGATACGCCCGTGCCACAGTTCGTAGAGACCTTTCTTATGAAAGTAGCATGCCCCCGCGCGGGTTCCGATGTTTCCGGATCGGGCAAAAGTTGACATGATTCAATAGTTCAAGCCAGCTGAAAATTATTGGTGGAGTTTAAACCAGTTTAAAGCCGGGAACAAAGGATCCGGTCAAGCGTTGAGCCGTCCGTACCCGCCGGCCGGCGGGCATGGACAGCAAGAGGAAGGACGCTCAGATGGCCACCCCTGCCACGACCGAAACCTCGAATCTCATTTCCGCAGACCGGGTGGAGGGCACCTCGGTCTACGGCGCCGACGGCGAGAAGATCGGCTCGGTCTATGGTGTGATGCTCAACAAGCTGAACGGTCGCGTGGCCTATGCCGTGCTCTCGTTCGGCGGCTTCCTGGGCATCGGCGAGAAATACCACCCGGTTCCCTGGGACGTGCTGAAATACGATACCTCGAAAGAGGGCTATGTGGTCAATCTGACCCGTGACCAGCTGGAAAACGCCCCCACTTACGACCGCGGCGACGAGCGGCGGCTCTATGACCGGACTTACGAGGAATCGGTCCACCGCCATTACGGCGTGCCGCCCTACTGGATCTGATCTCACCCGACATCGGCACGGCCAAAGCGCAGCCCCGCCCTCGCCGTGCCGATCGGTGGAGGAAGGCCCGGACACCCTTGGGGGTGCCGGGCCTTTTTTCGGGTGGGGGCTCGTTATCGGACGGGGGCGTCTTTGTCGGCGGAACGGAACGTGATAATCTTCAAAGACCATGATGTTCGGGGAAACAGGTTCCATGGCACGTGTGGAAAAGGTCAGTGTGGCCCTGACGCCCGAGATGGCCGGACTGGTCCGCCAGGCCGTCGAAGCTGGTGAATACGCCTCGGCCGGTGATCTCATGCGGGAAGCCTTGCAGGATTGGCAACAGCGCCGCGCAGAACGACAGGACGCCCTTCAGGAAGTGGGGCGTCTGTGGGATGAAGGTCTGGCCAGCGGCCCCTCAATCGACGGGGAAGCGGCATTCGAAGAGATTCGGATCATGCTGGACGAGCGGCTGAGCCGCACTCCCCGCCCATGACCTTTCGCCTGCGGCCTGCCGCGGCGAACGATATTGCCTCCATCGCCCTGACGATTGCAGAAGACGATCCCCTTGCCGCCCAACGATGGCGCGGCAGGATCCTGGAATATTGCCGACGTATCGGGGAGATGCCGTATATCGGCGTGGCCCGACCGGAAGCCAGGCCGGGTCTGCGCCTGTTTCCGGCGGGAAATTACCTGATTTTCTATCGCATCACCAGCGAGGGCGTGGACGTGATCCGCGTCGTTCATGGTGCGCGGCGATGGCGGGATCTCTTTTAGAGACACCTGCGGCGACGACTCTCCACGTCTGCACAGGCGCCATCCGCATACCGCTCATTCCCTCCCCCCACCGCCCGCCCACCCTCCGCCGTGGTGCGGAGGTAGTCGCGCGGGCTGGCGCCCAGGATGCGGCGGAACATGGCGGTGAAGGCGCTGGGGCTGTCATAGCCGAGGTCGAGCGCGACGTTGGTGACCGTTTCG
>NZ_NYWI01000085.1:0-14369 GCF_002684955.1 Tistrella sp.
ACCGTCGCCAATCGCCGCAGACGCTGAGCGCCCCGCCCCCGCCCCCGCCCCCGCCTCAGCGCCCCCGCCTCAACGCAGATTCAGCACGTCGCGCATGTCGTAGAGCCCGGGCGCCCGCCCGGCGACCCAGAGCGCCGACTTGACCGCACCACGGGCAAAGGTCTCGCGCGACGAGGCGCGATGGCCCAGTTCCAGGCGCTCGCCATCGGTCGCGAAGATGACCTGATGGTCGCCGACCACATCACCGCCCCGCAGTGCCGACATCCCGATCGCGCCACGCCTGCGCGGCCCGGTCAGGCCGTCACGTCCGCGATCCGCCACATCGTCGAGCGAGACCTCGCGGCCACGGGCGGCCGCGCGTGCCAGGCCAAGCGCCGTGCCCGAAGGCGCATCGACCTTGTGGCGGTGATGCATTTCGACGATCTCGATGTCGTAATCCGCATCGAGCCGCGCTGCCGCCTGCTCCACCAGATGCATGAGCAGCGTGACGCCCAGCGACATGTTGGGCGCATAAACCATCGGCACCGCGCGGGCGGCATCGGCCAGCACGGCTTCGTCTTCCGCCGACAGGCCGGTGGTGCCGATGACGAGGGCGGTGTTGCTGCCGGCAGCCAGGCGGGCATGGGCGGTGGTGGCGGCGGGTCGGGTGAAGTCGATCACCACATCGGCAGCCGCGAACAGCACCGCCGGATCGTCACCAACGGCAATGCCCAGCGGGTCGACACCGGCAAACCGGCCCAGATCCTGGCCGACTTCGTCGCTGCCGGGCCGCTCAGTACCGCCCGCGATGCGGCAGCCCGGGGTTGTGGCGATGGCAGCCAGCAAGGTGCGTCCCATCCGGCCGGCACAGCCGACCACGCCGATCGCGATCCCGCTCGCGCTCATCTTCCGGTCCTTTCGAGACATCCGACACGAAAAAGGGGCACAGCCGCTTCAACACGGCTGCGCCCCTTTTCCTACCGCGTTTCAGGCCCCCGCGAAAGCCGATCCCGGCCCGCCCGAGGCTGAGATCGGCTCAATCGGTCAGATCCGACCACAGCTCCTTCACCTTGGCGAAGAAACCCTCGGACTGCGGGCTGGACGAGGTGCCGCCTTCCGATCCCTCGCGCTCGAACTCTTCAAGCAGCTCCCGCTGGCGGGCCGAGAGATTGACCGGCGTCTCGACATTGATGATCACATACATGTCGCCGCGCCCGCCGCGCCCCTGAACCGAGGGCATGCCCTTGGAGCGGAGGCGGAACTGATGGCCCGACTGGGTACCGGCGGGAATGTTGAGCCGCACCCGCGCCCCTTCCAGCGTCGGCACCTCTACCGTGCCGCCAAGCGCGGCCCGGGTCATCGGGATCGGCACCCGGCACGATACGTCGACCCCGTCACGCTGGAACACCGGATGCGGCGCCACCGCAAGGAAGATGTAGAGATCGCCCGGCGGCCCGCCACGAACCCCGGCCTCGCCCTCGCCCGACAGGCGGATGCGCATGCCGTCCTCGACACCGGCCGGGATGTTGACCGCCAGCGTCTTGTCACGACGCACACGGCCCGCGCCACCGCAATTCTTGCACGGATCCTTGATCACCCGGCCGACGCCGTGGCAGGCGGGGCAGGTGCGTTCGATGGTGAAGAAGCCCTGGGTCGCGCGGACCTTGCCGTGGCCGTTACAGGTCGGGCAGGTCACGGGCTGGGTGCCCTCGGCCGCACCCGAACCGTCGCAGACCTCGCAGGTCGCCGAAGCGGGAACGGTGATCTCGGTCTGCTTGCCGTTGAAGGCATCCTCGAGCGTGATCTCGAGGTCGAAGCGCATATCGGCGCCGCGGGATCCGCCGCCCCGGCCACCGCCACGGCCGCCGCCCATGAACTCGCCGAAGATGTCCTCGAAGACATCGGCGAAGGACGAGCCGAAATCGAAGCCGCGGGGGCCGCCACGACCGCCGCCCATGCCCGCCTCGAAGGCGGCATGGCCGAACTGGTCATAGGCCTGACGCTTCTTCGGGTCCTTCAGGACCTCGTAGGCCTCGTTGATTTCCTTGAAGCGCTGTTCCGCTTCGGCGTCACCCGGATTGCGGTCCGGGTGATACTGCATCGCCAGCTTGCGGAATGCCTTCTTGAGCGTCGCTTCGTCGGCGTCTCGCGCAACGCCGAGCATCTCGTAGTAATCGGCCTTCGCCATGGTCGTGGACTGTACCTTGAGCCGGGGCATCCGCGCGCCTGCCGTGGCGGACGCCTCTGCCGGTGCCTTCGATCATGGGCGCGCGCACGAGAACCGGACCCCCGCGCAGCTCCCTCTGAAAACGACCGTGGGCGACCGGCGCCTCGTCGGCACCGACCGCCCCCGGAAACGGGTGGCGGGCCTCAGGCCCGGCCGCCCTTGTCGTCCTTCACTTCCTCGAAGTCGGCATCGACGACACCGTCATCGGCCGCCCCGGCGCCGGCACCCGGGCCCGAAGCGGTCGGGCCGTCGCCCTGCTCGCCGGCCTTGTACATCGCCTCGCCAAGCTTCATCGCCGCCATCGACAGCGCCTCGGTCTTGGCCTTGATGTCGTCGGCATCGTCGCCGTTGAGTGCGGCCTTGAGCGCGGTCACCGCATCCTCGATCGCCGTCCGGTCCTCGGCGCCGATCTTGTCGCCGTGCTCCTTCAGGCTCTTCTCGGTGGAATGCACCAGACCGTCGGCGTGGTTGCGGGCCTCGACCAGCTCCTTGCGCTTCTTGTCCTCGGCGGCATTCGCCTCGGCTTCCTTGACCATCCGCTCGATCTCGGCATCGGACAGACCGCCCGAGGCCTGAATGCGGATCGCCTGCTCCTTGCCGGTCGCCTTGTCCTTGGCCGACACATTGACCAGGCCGTTGGCGTCGATGTCGAAGGTCACCTCGACCTGCGGCACGCCGCGCGGCGCCGGCGGAATGCCGACCAGATCGAACTGGCCGAGCAGCTTGTTGTCCGCCGCCATCTCGCGCTCACCCTGGAAGACCCGGATGGTCACCGCCGTCTGGTTGTCGTCGGCGGTGGAGAACACCTGGCTCTTCTTGGTCGGGATGGTGGTGTTGCGCTCGATCAGCTTGGTCATCACGCCGCCCAGCGTCTCGATGCCCAGCGACAGCGGGGTCACGTCGAGCAGCAGAACGTCCTTGACCTCACCCTTCAGAACGGCGGCCTGGATGGCGGCGCCGATGGCGACCACCTCGTCGGGGGTGACGCCGCGATGGGGTTCGCGACCGAAGAACTCCTTCACCTTCTCGATGACCTTGGGCATGCGGGTCTGGCCACCGACCAGCACGACCTCGTCGATCTCGCCGGCGGTGAGGCCCGCATCCTTCAGCGCCTTGCGGCAGGGCTCGATGGTGCGCTCGACCAGGTCCGCCACCAGGGCTTCCAGCTTGGCACGGGTCACCTTGATCGCAAGATGCTTCGGGCCGGTCTGGTCAGCGGTGATGAAGGGCAGGTTGACCTCGGTCTGCATGCCGCTGGACAGCTCGATCTTGGCCTTCTCGGCCGCTTCCTTCAGCCGCTGCAGGGCCAGACGGTCGCTGCGCAGGTCGATGCCGTTCTCCTTCTTGAACTCGTCGGCGAGGTAATCGACGATCCGCATGTCGAAATCTTCGCCGCCGAGGAAGGTGTCGCCATTGGTCGACTTCACCTCGAACACGCCGTCGCCGATCTCCAGGATCGACACGTCGAAGGTGCCGCCGCCCAGATCGTAGACCGCGATGGTCTTGCCGTCGTTCTTCTCAAGGCCATAGGCGAGCGCCGCCGCCGTCGGCTCGTTGATGATGCGAAGCACCTCGAGCCCGGCGATCTTGCCGGCATCCTTGGTCGCCTGACGCTGGCTGTCGTTGAAGTAGGCCGGGACCGTGATGACCGCCTGGGTGACGGTCTCACCCAGATAGGCCTCGGCGGTCTCCTTCATCTTCTTCAGGATCTGCGCGCTGATCTGGCTCGGCGACTGCTTCTTGCCGCGCACCTCGACCCAGGCGTCACCATTGTCCGCTTTGACGATCCGGTAGGGCACCATCTTGGCGTCCTTCTGGGTCGTCGGGTCGTTGAAGGTCCGGCCGATCAGGCGCTTGACCGCGAAAACGGTGTTCTCGGGGTTGGTGACCGCCTGGCGCTTTGCCGGCTGGCCGACCAGAATTTCGTCATCCTCGGTGAAGGCCACCATCGAGGGCGTCGTGCGTGCACCTTCGCTGTTCTCGATGACCTTGGCGTTCTTGCCGTCCATGATCGCGACGCAAGAGTTGGTGGTGCCCAGGTCGATGCCGATGACTTTGCTCATGGGTTCGGTCTCTCTCAGGTAGCGGGCGCCGACGGCCCTGATCAGAGCGGCGCCGACGGCCCCCCCGTTTCCATGCGTGAATGGGTGGAAGGGTCCAGGCAGATGACGGAACGATGCCCAATTTCGCCCCGACATCTGCGGTCGAGCGTCATATAGGGAAGGCCGGGCGGGGGCGCAACCATGGGGGCGTCTCAGAAATGCTGCGACATGTCGCGCATGGCGGCCCGGCCACGCTCTGTCCCGGCCTGGCCACACCGTGTCAGCCCCCCGAGCACGACGACGGCCCGCCCACCGCCGGTCGCTCTGGGGGCCGGCAGGCGGAACGGGCCTCGGATGTCGCGGCCGACCTTACCCGGCGTCGGCCCGAATGCGGGGTCAGGCCGAGGTATCGACCCGGCTGCCCGGGGTCTCGGGTGCGGGCGCACCTTCCTTCGGGCCGCCGCGCGAGACAGCGACCATGGCCGGGCGCAGCAGGCGGTCGGCGATCACATAGCCGGTCTGGAGAACCTGGACCACGGTGCCGGCCGGCTTCGTGCGGTCCTCGACCTCCATCATCGCCTGATGAAGCTTGCTGTCGAAGCGCTCACCCAGCGGGTCGACACGGCGGATGCCGTGGGTCTCCAGCGTCTGGCGGAAGGACGACAGGGTCATGTCCACACCCTGGGCCAGCTGGTCGACCAGCGGATCGCCACCGCGCTTCTCAGGGGGGACCGCCTGGGCGGCACGCTCCAGATTGTCCGAGACGGCGAGCACGTCGCGGGCGAACTTCGTCACCGCATACTTGCCGGCATCCTCCACCTCGCGCTGGGCGCGGCGGCGCAGGTTTTCCATGTCGGCCAACGCGCGCAGATGCTGGTCGCGGATCTGTGCCAGCTCCGCCTCAAGCGCCTGGATCCGGGCCTCAGGGCTCTCGGCTGCAGCGGTCTCAGGGCTGGCCTCGGCCTCGGTGCCTTCGGGCGTCTGGTTCTGGTCGGTCATCTCAAGCCTGCTCCATCGTCTTCTCGTTCGAACCCGCGGCCCGGGCCGCCCGCTTCGGGGCCTGCCCCGGCCACGCTCCGCAGATGCCCGGGCCGGACAGTCCCGCCCCGGCCGGGGCATCCGTCGCCATGGGGGCCGATCGGTGGTCGGGGCCATTCTGCCTCAGACCGTCAGCCGATCAACCGCCCGATCAGTTTTGCCGTGTAATCCACCACCGGCACGATCCGGGCATAGTTCACCCGGGTGGGCCCGATCACGCCGATCGCGCCGACATAGCGCCGGTTCTGGTCGGTCAGGGGTGCCGCGATCACCGAACAGCCGCTCAGGCCGAAGAGCGCACTCTCCGACCCGATGAAGATCTGGACCCCCTCCGCCCGCTGGCTTTCAGTCAGCAGGCGGAGAATGTCCTTCTTGGTCTCCAGCGCCTCCATCAGCCGACGGATACGCTCGATATCCGACAGCGCCGAAACATTGTCGAGCAGCCGCGACTGGCCGCTCACGATCAGCAGCCCGTCGTCATGGCCGCCCGACCAGGTCGCCAGCCCCTGCTCCACCACCCGGGCGGTCAGGGTGTCGATCTCGGCCGAGTTGCGGGCGATTTCGTCACCGATCAGCTGGCGGGCCTCGTCCATGGTGCGGCCGCGCAGCCGCGCGCTCAGATAATTGCCGGCCTCGATCAGCTTGGCCGGCGGCAGGCCGGGGGGCAGCGGCATCACCCGGTTCTCGACCATGCCGTTATCGTCGACCAGGATCACCAGGGCCCGGTTTTCCGACAGCGGCACGAATTCCACATGCTTCAGCCCGGCTTCGCTCTTGGGGGCGATCACCAGCCCCACGCAGCGCGACATCTCGGCGACCACGCCGCTCGCCTCGGTCAGGACCTGGGCCATGCTGCGGCCGGCACCGTTGCACTGGCTGTCGATCGCCCGACGTTCGTCGTCGGACAGATCGCCGATCTCGAGCAGGCCGTCGACGAACAGCCGCAGCCCGATATCGGTCGGCAGCCGCCCGGCCGAGGTATGCGGCGCATAAAGCAGCCCGCTTTCCTCAAGATCGGCCATCACATTGCGGATGGTGGCGGGCGACAGGCTGCTGCCCAGCCGGCGGGCGATGGTCCGCGAGGCGACCGGCTCGCCGGTCTCGACGAAGGCGTCGACCACGTGGCGGAACACCTCGCGTGAGCGCTCGTTCAGCTGCTGGAAGGCGCGCGGCGGCCCGCCGAAGCCTTCCAGGGCTTCGAGCGCCTGACGGTCGACATTCTCCCGATCGTTCGCGCGCGACATGGATCTGATCCGCTCCACCTTGACCCTCCGCTGACGGTCCGACGTCGATGACGGTCCGACCGGCCGGGATGGCCGTCCGAGCCGGTATGTAAGAGGGGGGCCTTCGACCGTCAACTCTAGGACATGGCGCGGGCCGGGGCATAGTGCGGCGACGGTCTGCCGACATTGCAAGCCCGGGCCCGAGCGCGTAGCTTTACCAGCCAGCCGGCCGGTACGACACCGCAACCATGTTCCGCCCCGTCCGCCCCTCCCGATCCGTTATCCGCGGTGATGCACCCGCATCGCCCGCTGCCGAGGCCTCGTCTCCCCATGCGTCAGTCTCCGATGCGCCTGTCCGGCCGTGCCGTCGATGCGCTCCGCGTCATCCGGTTCGAACCGATGGTGAACAAATATGCCGAGGGCTCGTGCCTGGTTCATTTCGGCGACACCAAGGTGCTGGTGACGGCGACGGTGGAAGAGAAGGTGCCGCCCTTCCTGCGCAACACCGGCAAGGGCTGGGTGACCGCGGAATACGGCATGCTGCCGCGCGCAACCCACAGCCGCACCGATCGCGAGGCCGCCAAGGGCAAGCAGCAGGGCCGCACGGTCGAGATTCAGCGCCTGATCGGCCGCAGCCTGCGCGCGGTCGTCGACATGCAGAAGCTGGGCGAGCGCCAGATCCGGGTCGATGCCGACGTCATCCAGGCCGATGGCGGCACCCGTACCGCCTCGATCACCGGCGGCTATGTCGCCCTGTGGCTGGCGCTGCAGAAGCTGGTGGCGACGCGGGATCTGACCGAGCATCCGATCACCCGGGCAGTAGCGGCCATCTCGTGTGGCCTGGTCGACGGCGAGGCCGTGCTCGATCTCGATTATGACGAGGACAGCCGCGCCGAGGCCGATGCCAATTTCGTGCTGGCCGAAGGCGGGGGCATCGTCGAGGTCCAGGCGACCGCCGAGGCCGACCCGTTCTCGCCCACCCAGTTCCGCCGTCTGGTCGAACTGGCCGAAATCGGCACGGCACGGCTGTTCGAGCTGCAGAAAGAGGCGATCATCGCCGCCATGGAAGGCCGGCCCGACCTCGCCCCCCCGCCGCCGCTGTCCCCCGAGCAGCTGGCCCAGCAGCAGAAGGCGCAGAAACAGGGCAGTGGCAAGCCAGGCGGCGGCAACCGCAATGCCGGCGGCCACAAGAGCGGCGGACGCGCGCCCGACCGCCCCCATGGCGAGCGAGACCGCGACCGCAATCAGCAGGGACGGCCGCTCGGCACCCTGGGCGATGCGCTGGCGGCCGCCCAGCGCAAGGACCGCTGACCGGAGAGCTTCGGATGACCAGCCCCCATCGTCGTTTTACCGAGGACCGCCTCGTCATCGCCAGCCACAACAAGGGCAAGGTGGTGGAGATCCGCGAGCTGCTGGAGCCCTTCGGCGTGGATGTGGTCTCGGCCGGCGATCTCGGCCTGCCCGAGCCCGAAGAGACCGGCCTGACCTTCATCGACAATGCCATGCTCAAGGCGCGGGCTGCGGCCGAGGCCTCGGGCCTGCCCTCCCTCGCCGACGACAGCGGCATGACCGTCGAGGCGCTGGACGGGGCGCCCGGCATCTATTCCGCACGCTGGGCCGGCCCGTCCAAGGATTTCGCCGTGGCGATCGAACTGGTCCGCACCCGGATGGGCGACGATCCCAACCGCCGGGGTGCCTTCGTCTGCGCCCTGGCGCTTGCCTGGCCGGACGGCGCGGTGGAGACCTTCGAGGGCGTCATCCAGGGGCATCTGGAATTCCCGCCCCGTGGCAGCAACGGCTTCGGCTACGACCCGATCTTCGTGCCCGAAGGCGACAGCCGCACGTTCGGCGAGTTCGAGCCGGCAGAGAAGCATGCGATCAGCCACCGCGCCATCGCCTTCCGCCAGCTGGTCCGCGCCTGTTTCGAGCCTGACTGACCCCCGGGATGACCACCGCCGCCACCGAACCGCTCGCGCTCTACGTCCACTGGCCGTTCTGCGTCTCCAAATGTCCCTATTGCGACTTCAACAGCCATGTGCGGGAGAAGATCGACGGGCCCCGCTGGGAACGCGCCCTGCTGACCGAGCTGGAAGACGAAGCCCGACGGCTGGGGCCGCGGCCGCTGGGGTCGATTTTCTTCGGCGGCGGCACACCCTCGCTGATGGACCCCGCCACCACCGCCCGGATCATCGAGCGGGCCCGCGCCCTGTTTCCTGCCGAGAGCCCGCCTGAAATCAGCCTGGAGGCCAACCCGACCACGGTCGAGTCCGCCAGGCTCAGGGATTTCCGCGCGGCCGGCGTGGAACGGCTGTCGATCGGCGTCCAGGCGCTGGACGAGGCTGCGCTTAAGGCGCTGGGGCGGGCGCATGGCCTGGCCGAGGCGCTGGATGCCATCGGCCAGGCCCGCGAGATCTTCCCGCGCATGTCCTTCGACCTGATCTATGCCCGGCCGGGCCAGACCATGGCCGCCTGGATGGCGGAGCTTGACCGTGCGGTCGACCTGGCTGCCGACCATCTGTCGCTCTATCAGCTGACCATCGAGCCGGGCACCGCCTTCCACACCCGCCATGCCCGCGGGGAACTGGTCCTGCCCGAGGATGACGAAGCGGCGGATCTCTACGAGGCGACGACCGCGCGGCTCGCCGCTGCGGGGCTGCCGGCCTACGAGGTGTCGAACCACGCCCGGCCGGGGTTCGAATGCCGCCACAATCTCGCCTACTGGACCTATGCCGACTATGCCGGCATCGGCCCCGGCGCCCATGGCCGGGTGCCGACGGGTCCGGGCGGCCGGCGCGAAGCCACCCGGCGGGCGCGGGCGCCCGAAACCTGGCTCGACCTGGTCGATACCCATGGCCACGGTCGCAACGAAGCCGTGGTCGTCGGGCAGGCACGGGCGGCGGAAGAGGCGCTGATGATGGGGCTCCGGCTCGATGCCGGCATCGACCCCGTCGTCTTCGAGCGCCGGACCGGCGTGGCGCTGCGCGATGCGGTGGATGCCACCCGCCTTGCCCAGGCGGTGGAGGGCGGCTTCGTCGCCGGACGCACCGACCGGCTGGTGGCGACGCCCGCCGGCCGGCTGGTGCTGGGGGCGCTGACCGCCCATCTGCTCGCCGACGATCTGGACGAGCGGTTTCCCGAGGCCCGACTGCTTCCCGGGGCCTGACTGCTTCCCGGGGCCTGACGGCGCGCGGTCAGCGCGCCGGCGGCACCGAACCGGTAAGGCCCTGTGGGGCCGCACCGCTTGCGGTACCATTGGTGGTCGCGCCGCTCACCCCCGAAGTGGAAGCTGCCCCGGTGGTGGGCGGCACGCTCGATGCCGCCGGCTGGGTGGGGGCGGCAAGCGGGTTGGACCGGATCACGCCCTCCCCGGGGCGCGCACCGGCGGTGAAGCGCTGGGCCGCCGGATCGAGCAGTTCGCCGCCGGTCGCCGTCACCTGATAGATGGCGAGCGCATGTTCGGCCGCGCCCTTCTGATCGAAGCGGAACAGGCCGTTCACGCCGGCAAACCCGTCCGGATTGTCGAGTTCGCGCGCCAGCTGACCCTTGCGGCCCAGCACCGCGGCAAGGGCGGTCGCATCATAGGACAGCCCCGCCAGCGCCGGCGGCTGCGCGCCGAACAGCGCACTGAAGCGGCGCACGAAACCGTCCCAGGCGCCGCGGTCGGGGGCGGCATACCAGGCGCCCTGCAGGTTCTGGTCGCGACCGACCGGCTGGTCCATCCAGAGGGCGGTGCCCAGGATCTGCGCCTCGCCCGCATCGATGCCGTAATAGGGCAGCAGGCTGGCGATGCCGCGCAGCCGCTCGCCGGTCTCGGCCAGCAACAGGCTGTCGAAGGGGGGCGTCTGCTGCCCGCCCGACAGGCGCCGGACGGCATCCTGGGCATCGGATCCGGGGTCGGAATAGCGCACGATATCGACCAGCTCGGCCCCGGTGCGGGCCACCGCCTTGCGGTAGCTTTCGGCCAGCCGATCCCCATAGGCGCCATAGGGCAGCAGGGCGGCAAAGCGGCTCTTGCCCTGCTGGACGGCATAGTCCACCACCCTTTCGACCTGCACCTCGGGCGCCAGCCCGATCAGATGCACGCCCGGGCGAAGTGCCGAGGTGTCGTTCGAGAAGGCGACGACGGGCACCTGACGGGGGGCGGCGACCTCGGCCACCGCCGGCACGTTGCGGCCGTAGATCGGCCCGAGCAGCACGGTCGCGGCCTGGTTTTCAACCAGGTCGCGGGCCGCGGCGGCGCTCTGCTGAGGCTCGGCGCCGCTGTCGCGGGGCAGCAGCACCACGTCATCGGCCTTCACATCCGCAAGTGCCAGCGTGGCGGCATCGATCATCGCCTGGCCGAAACCGGCCTGAGGGCCGGTCATTGGCACCAGCAGACCGACGCGGAGCGCGCCCGGCGGCAGGTCGAGCGGGCTTTCCGGCACCGCCGGCTTCGGCGGCTGCTGGGGCAGAACCTGCACCGGCTGCTGGGGCTGCTGCGGCTGCACTTGTGCCGGAGGCGTCGGCGGCTCTACCCTCTGGCTCTGACAGGCGGCAAGCACGAGCATCGCCGCGAGAGGCAAGAGACGCAATGACGACGCGCGCGAGCGACGAAGCAGGCGGTGGAGCGGGCCGGGTTCAGCCGGACGGACACGGGACCGGTCAGTTTTCACGGGATCGGATCTCATCGGATGTCGTTGCGGCAGAGGCCGGCCCGGCGGACCACGAAAGCGGCCACGGCCCGGACTGCGGCGACCAGGGTGGCGATCAGAGTAATGGCAGCCCCGGCCCGAGACAACACGCGGACGACCCCGAGGGCGAGGCGGGCCTGCCGCCGCGCCCGGGCCGGCGGATCGATCCGGGCCTGTATGCGGTGGCGACGCCCATCGGCAATCTGGGCGACATGACCCCGCGCGCCCTGGATGTGCTGGGCCAGGCCGACCTTGTGCTGTGCGAGGATACCCGCACCACCGGCCGGCTGCTGGGCCATTGGGGCGTCAGGGCGAAGCTCGCCCCCTATCACGAGCACAATGCCGCCCGCATGCGCCCCGAGGTGCTGCGTCGGCTGGAGGCGGGGGAGCGGATCGCGCTCGTATCGGATGCCGGGACGCCGCTGGTGTCGGATCCCGGCTACAAGCTGGTGCGCGAGGCCGCAGGCGCCGGCCACCAGGTCCGTGCCGTGCCGGGGGCTTCGGCCCTGACCGCGGCGCTGTCGATCGCGGGCCTGCCGACCGATCGGGTGCTGTTCCTGGGGTTTCCGCCGGCGAAGCCCGGCGAACGCCGCAGCAGCTTTGCAGGCCTGGCCCACGAGCCGGCGACGCTGGTGTTCTATGAAAGCCCCAACCGCATCGCCCGCACCCTGGCCGAGCTGGCCGAGGCGCTGGGCCCCCGTCAGGCGGCGGTCGCACGGGAACTCACTAAGCTTTATGAAGAGGTCGTCCGCGGCCCCCTGCCCGAGCTTGCCGCCCGCTTCGAGGCGACACCGCCGCGCGGCGAGATCGTGCTGCTGATCGAAGGCCATCGGACACCGGCACGCGAGGCGGCCGGGGAAGGCGACGCCCTGCCCGCCGGCGGGGCGCTGGATGCGGCCGCGGTGGAGAAGCTGCTGCCGCCGCTGGTCAAGGCGCTGGGCGCCAACCGGGCGGCCAGGCTGCTGGCGGAACTGACCGGCGCGCCGCGCAAGGCCTTCTATGCCCGCGCCGTGGCGCTGACCGACGACGACGATGCAGAGGGCGAGGAGTGAGCGGCGGCGGCACGCGCAGCCCCCGGATCGCCCGGGGCCGGTCATCAGAACGTGCCGGCCGGCGGGCCGAGGCGCTGGCGGCACTTCGCCTGCGGCTCACCGGCTGGCGGATCCTGGCCCGGCGGCTGAAGACACCCGCGGGCGAGATCGATATCCTGGCCCGGCGCGGGCGGATGCTCGCCGTCGTCGAGGTCAAGCGCCGTCCGGATCGGGCAACCGCCGGCGAGGCGGTGCTGCCGGCCCAGCGCCGCCGTCTGGCCCGCGCCGCCGACTGGGTGCTGGCGCGCGGTGAGACGCTGGGGGCCGGCGGTGTCGAAGGCCTGCGCTTCGACCTGATCTGGGTCGACCGGCTGGGCCTGCCCCATCATCTGCCCGATGCCTGGCGTCCCGACGGATCCTGACCCGGCTGCACCAGATGGCGCAGTGCCCGCAGCCGGTGCTAGGATGCGCGCGCCGTTCAACGTCCTGACGTCACCCCCGACGACCGAGCCCATGACCGAGCTTTTTTCCCGGACCACCCCTCTCCGCCGCCTGGCCGTGCCGCTTGTGGCGATCGCCCTGGCCGGCCTGCTTCAAGCCTGCGCCGCCGCCGTGGCCACCGGCGGTGCCACCGCCGTTTCGGCCGCCGCGGATGAACGCGGCATCGGCGGCGTGGTGTCGGATGCCGATATCCGCGCCGGTATCGCCCGGCGTTACTTCGAGCGCCAGGTCGACGAGCTTTACCGCCCGGTGCACATCCAGGTCAATCAGGGCCGGGTGCTGCTGACCGGCCGGGTGGAAACCCGGGCCTGGAAGTCGGAAGCGGTGAGCATCGCGCAGGGCGTTCCGGGCGTCACGCAGGTGATGGACGAAATCCGCGTGGTGGGGGAAGGCGACCTCGGCGACTACGCACGTGACACATGGCTCACCACAAAGGTCCGGGCCGCGCTGCTGGCCGACGAGGCGGTCAATTCGTTCAACTACAATATCGAGGTCTCGGGCGCCGTGGTCTATCTGATCGGGCTGGCGGCCAGCGATGCGGAACATGCCCGGGCCGTGGAGATCGCCCGCGGCATTTCGGGGGTGAAGCGGGTGGTATCCTATGTCGAGGTCAAGCGCCCGGGAGCCGGGGGATGAGCGCGGGCGCCCCATCGGAGCGGGCGGCCATCGCCCGCAGGCTGGAGGCCGTCGGCCGGCTGGATGACGATGCGATCCCGATCGCGGAGACCGCATTGCTGCTCTCGGCACTCGACCATCCGACGGCCGATCCTGCAAAGGCGCGGGCCCTGCTGGAAGAGATGTCGCTGGCGGCCGAAACCGAGGCCATGGCCCGGGGGCTGAAGACCGGGGTCGATGCCGCCGATGCCGATGACGGCGCCCGCGACCGGGCGGTGCTGATCGCCGACATCCTTCACGGCCGCTATGGCTTCGACGGCGACGACGAGACCTATGACCACGACGACAATGCCAGCCTGGCCCGGGTGCTGGAGCGCCGCCGCGGCCTGCCGGTGGCCCTGGGCGTGCTGGCCATGCATCTGGGCGAAACGCTGGGCTGGCCGGTCGTTGGGGTCAATTTTCCCGCCCATTTCCTGATCCGCGTGGAAGGCGGCATGGACCGGGTGCTGGTCGATCCCTTCGATCGCGGCCGGGTGGTGGAAACCTCGGATCTGCGCGCGCTGCTGAAGCAGGTGGCAGGCGACACCGCCGAGCTGGAACCCGAGCATTATCGGGCGGTGGACCGGCGGGCGGTGCTGCTGCGCCTGCAGAACAATCTGAAGATCCGGGCCGCCGGCCGGGGCGAACTGGACCGCGCCCGCGACGTACTGGCCCGCATGCTGCTGATTGCGCCCACCGACTGGGCGCTGTGGTACGAGCTGGGGCTGATGCGCGCCCGGCTGGGCGAGCAGCTGGGCGCCGTTCAGGCCCTGGAGGTCTTCGCCGCCAACACCACCGCCGAGGAACCCCGCAGGCGGGCCCTCACCCTGGTCGAACGGTTGCGCGCCGAGCTGAATTGAGCGGTGGTCCCGTCACGGACCGCCTTCCGCCCCGCCCGGATCCACGCTGTCCATCTTCCGCCCCGCCCGGATCCACCATGTCCATCTTCCGCCCCGCCCGGATCCACCATGTCCATCTTCCGCCCCGCCCGGATCCACCATGTC